>DATHTS010000092.1:0-14762 GCA_035462935.1 Pyrinomonadaceae bacterium | reverse complement strand
CTGCATTTTTTTATTGAAAATCGCAAAATTGTCAAAATAAAGATTTTCGATGTCGGCGTCCAAAGATAAAAACGTGCGTTTCAGTTTCCGATTAAGCGAACCCGGCAAAGTCGCCACGCCGCTTCGGACGGCTTCACGCAGAAATGTCGGCGCGAAGCTCTCGTATTTTTCGCCGTAATTAAGAAGCATCAAAGTTTTTTGATAACGACCGTAACCGCCCAGAAACTCATCGCTTCCCTCGCCCGTGAGAACGACTTTGACGCGCTCCCGCGCCAATTCAGATACGAAATAAAGCGGAACGCTGGCGATGAAACCGAGCGGCTCGTCCTCGTGCCAGATCAATTTCGGCAGTTCGGCAAAAAACTGCTCCGGCGTAATGACGATTTCGTGATGGTCGGTCTTGAATTTTTCGGCGACAATTCGCGCGTATTCCAATTCATTCGCCTCGCGCTCGCGGAATCCGACGGAAAAAGTCTTGATCGGCTCGTCAACCATCCGCGCCATCATCGCGCAAATCGCGCTCGAATCAATTCCGCCCGACAGAAACATTCCGAGCGGAACGTCAGCCATCAGACGCAATTCGACCGATTCCTTAAAAAGTTCGCGCCAATGCTCGATAAAATCTGCATCAGAAAGATTTTCCTGTTTCGGCTCGAAACGCAAATCCCAATATTTTCGGATTTGAATTTTTCCATCCTGCCAAATCAAAAAATGTCCGGGCAAAAGCCTTTTGACGTTTTTAAATAAAGTTTCATCGGCGGAAGTTCCGTGATTGGCAAGTTGGTCAGGTAAAGCGTTGTAATTCAACTCAGGCTTAACGGCTTGCGCGGCTAAAAGCGATTTGATTTCAGAGGCGAAAAACAGATTTCCCTCTTCATCAAAAACATAATAAAGCGGTTTCACGCCCAAGCGATCTCTGGCGATAAACAATTCGCGTCTGCGCTTGTCCCAAATCGCAAAGGCAAACATTCCGCGCAAAAATTGAACGCAGTCCGCGCCGTGTTCCTCGTAAAGATGCAGAATCGTTTCCGTGTCGCAGTGCGTTTGATAAACGTGCCCTTTTTCTTCTAATTCCCTGCGATAATCGGCGTGATTATAAACTTCGCCGTTATAAACAATCGCGCAAGACTTGTCTTCATTAAACATCGGCTGATGTCCGTGTTTCACGTCAACAATGCTCAAGCGCCGATGCCCAAGCCCGATGTTCTCATCAATAAAAAGCCCTTCGTCATCAGGACCGCGATGGACAATAACATCACGCATTTCCTCTAAAATGCGTTTGTTTATTTGCCGCCGCGAGCGGCTCGAAAATGCAATCCCGTTAATTCCGCACATTTTGATTTCTGATTTTTTGTGTGAACAATTCAAAGCCGCTCACGCTTTGGGCAAATTTTTCTATTTCTGATGCCGCATCTATCCGTCGCAAAGTAAATTCATTCTCCTGACTGCTGTTAAATCCGTAAGCGGTCGTCACTGCCGAAACGTAACCGGCTTTTTCCACCGCTTTTTGCACGTCAGCATTCAAATTTCCGTTCGGGTAACAAAAATGCTCGATTTTTCTTTCCAAAACATCTTCCAGACGCGATTTTGAATTTTGCAATTCTTCAAAAAGCCGCGCCTGACTGACGTTTGTCAAAATCGGGTGCGAAACCGTATGCGATTCGATTCTTAAATTCTCCGCGTCCATTTCCCTCGCTTGCTCCCAGCTTATCGGCGCGAATTCTTTCGGCGGAAGCTCCGGAATCCGCACTTTCAAATTTTCGCTTATTTCCTTGATTTTGGCGTTTTTAAATTCGTCCGGCAAGCGTTTCAGCTTCGCATTAACGCGCCCGGCAATTTCAAGTCTAACAAAATAGTCATTTAATTTCGCCTCAATTTTTTCGCCGTCATCAAATTCAATACTTAAATTTTCCCTCTCGGTTTTCGCTAAAACAAATCGCATCAAATCCGTCCAGAGCCAGCACTTTCCATCCAGAAAATCCGTCACAGCGTAAAGCGTCGCGGGCATTTTGTATTTTTTCAAAATCGGAAAAGCTATTTCGTAAGCGTCCGCGTATCCGTCGTCAATCGTGATAACGGCGGCATTCGGCGGCAGCGGCTGTTTATTTTGCAGGCGTTCAACAGTTTCTGATAAAGATAAAACCCGGCTGCGCTTTGAAAGATATTCGAGATGCGCCGCAAACTCCGCGCTCGAAATCTTAAAGGGATTTTTCTCGCGGCTAAAACGATGATACATCAAAATCAAAATCTTCCCGCGCGCCGCCCAATGAAACGGGGCAAAGCCGCCGAGATTGTAGATTGTTTTAAGTAAAGTTTTTTTCACGAGAATTGTATATTTCCAAGTGCGGATTTTTTATCCTTTGTTAATTTACACTTTTCATCTGTGTTTCCCTGCTTGCATCTGTGGTTTCAAACAATTTTTTCCGCTTCTTTAAAATGCGTAAAAGCTCGTCTTTTTCAGCTTTCGTCGGCAGGCGATAACGCTTGCCGATGCTCGTATCCTGCTTTATTCTCCGCTCTTTTCCGTCGGCGATCAATTGAACGGCTTCCGCGATAAGCCGCGCTGAAGGCTCAATAAGCGAGGCGCGAAAATCGCGTAAAAAGCTTTCATAATCCAACCCGTAACGCGAAAAATCGTATTCGAGCGGCAATGTTTTCTGCAAAATTATATCGCCCGTATCAACTTTTGCCGCGACGAAATGCACGGTAATGCCGATTTCCTTTTCATCGTTGAAAAGCTCCCAAAAAACCGTCGGACCGCCGCGATACAAGGGCGCGAGACCTTGATGGATGTTTAACGAACCGAGTTTCGGAATCGAAAAAACCTTTTCCTTGATGATATTCGTGCCGTAAAGAATTCCTAAATCGGCATCTGCGTTTTTCAATAAGTTTACGGCATCCTCGCTGTGATAATTTTCCATTTTATACAGAGGAATATTTAGCTCGTCGGCGAGTTTTTCCAGCTCATTTTGTTTTTCTAAAACAGCTTTTATTTCTTCCGCACCAACGGTCTTTTTTCCGGTTAATTTAGCTGTTAGCTTCTTTACAGTTTCCCAATAACCATCATATCGAATAGAGCGACGAATTTTTTCTTTAAAAGTTCGCTGCGGTTCGGTTGCGGTTTCGACAAAGACGCCGACTATCTCGATATTTTCAAGTGCGGAAAGAATTTCAAGCAAGCGATTTACACCGCCGTGCGTGAGAATTATTATTTTCATTTTACGCTTGCTCATTATACGTTTTTCGCTCTTACTTCGCGCGGGCTTCTTCATTCTCTAAAACTTCATCATAAACTTTCAGCACTTCAACAATATTACTCCGGTCATCGGGTTTAACAGTTTTCCTTCGTTTCCCGCTATTTGCCAGAATTTCGATTTTTTCGACCAGCGCCTCCGCATTATGCATCGGAATCAAATGGACGCCTTCCGGTCGCATTTTATTATCAGTTGCAATAACCGGCGTTTCCAGAAACAAAGCTTCGCGGACGGCAATCGCGTCGCCGTCAAAAAGCGTTGTGCGAAGCAGAATGTCGGCTTCGTTTATTAAATGAAGCGTGATTTTATGTTCGACATCTCCGGCTAAAAAAATATTTTTCGCATAGTCTTTTGATCGAATCGCTGCTTTAAGTTTTTCCTCCAGCGACCCCGAACCGACAATCATCAAACCGGCTTCGGGAAATTTTTCTAAAACCCGCTTCATTGCGTCAATCTGCATAAACAAATCGTAAGTTTCTTCCAAAAGACAAACCGTCAGCAAAAAAGGTTTATGCCGCCCGGTAAAATCTTTTAATTCAGTTGGAACTTCAACATTTTCATCAGGATTTTGAAGAAAGAATGGATAAATGATGCTGATTTTTTTTTTATCAACGCCGTATCTTTCAAAAACTTCCGCGATGAGCGGATTAACGGCGATAATTCTTTTAAACTGCCGAAAAATAAAGCCTCGAATCGAACTTTTCCTCGCCGCTTTTCCGTGTTTTGAAAGCGGATAACCGCCCGAATGAAGCGAGAAAACGCTTTTGCCGCGCCCGAAAAAAGCGCAGGCTGCGATTAAACCTAAAACTCTTCTGGAAATTTCGCCGCCAACGTGAAGGTGCAAAATGTCGTAATCCAAATTAGCAAGTAATTTTAATAATTCCAGCGGATTTCGGGGATGGTAAACGTTCGGTTCATCCGTAATTCGGGTACTTCTCGCGGTAGCGATGATCGAACATTGATGCCCGTTTTTCAACAATTCCTCACGTATCGCCAGCATATTGCGATGAATCCCGCCTTCCGGCGGCGGATATGGTCCAAGTTGGAGAACGCGCATTTTTTGTATTGCCCGCGAAATAGGCGAAATGACGCGAAAAAGAAGGAATAAAGGAGCAATGGATTTCGCAAATTATCAGGAAGTTAATAGAGATTTTTAACTCGTGTTAATCCCTTCAATCCGTTGTTTCAAAATATTTTGTCTTTATTTTCGTATTTTTCGCGTCTTTCGCGGGCAAAATTTCTTAATTTATTGTAGTACCTCGTCCAGGTTAAACTTCTGCGATTCGCCCGTTCTGACCGATTCAAGCATCAGCAGGCAGCCGAGCGTCGCCCGCGTTCCGTCGCGGACGGTGATTTCGGTTTCGTTTCCACTTTTCAGGCTTTGCACAAAAGATTCGAGCTGCGCTTGATAGCCTTTTGCCGCGAAAAACTTGGAACGCCCGTCGCGCTTGCTTTTCTTGACGACCAAACGTTTGAAATCCTCTGTAGTAACGCCGACGCCCGGCGCGAAAACTTCGACCATTTCGCCCGCCGACGCTTCGCTTCCGACGACCGTGTAGATAAAATTCCCGATTGAGCCGTCGGCGAATTTCAGCGAAGCGGCGACATTATGCTCGCCGAAACTGTAAGCTGAAACTTCCGCCGGCTCGCTTTCGGTCAGCCAATACATCAAATCAACGAAATGACAGCCTTCGCCCAAAACCACGCCTCCTTGCGACGGATCAGCCGCCCAGCCGTTCTCGATTCCCGGCGAGTTCATTCGGGTTGAAACGACAATCGGGCTTGAACGCCGGGCGATTTGCTGTTTCATCTCGACGTAATACGGCGCGAATCTGCGGTTAAAGCCGACCATCAAACGCTTTCCGCTCTCCCGAACGGCGCGGTAAATCGCCCGGCATTCTTCAACGGTAATCGCCATCGGCTTTTCCAAAAAGACGTGCTTTCCCGCATTCAAAGCGGCAATTGTCTGCGCCGCGTGTTCCTTATGACGGCTGGCGATTATAATTGCGTCAATATCTTTGTCATTCAAAATCTCTTCCAAATCCGACGAAGCGTAATTCGCGCCGAAACGCATCGCGTAAGATTTGCCGCGAGCGCCGCTGTTTGAATAAACGGCGTGAAGATTTGCGTCAGCAATTTTCTTAAGCGCCGGAAGATGCGCCCATTTCGCCAAATTTCCCGCGCCAACGAGCGCAAAATTTATTACATTTTTATTTACCGGCTCGGAACTGACGACTATTTTTCGTCTCGGTTCATAAGAAACAATCGCGTCTGCCATTCTGCTCGCCGGATATTTCAAAACGACTGCCAGACTTCCGCCGCCGTTGTTCATTATTGTTTCGTAAGCCCGCGGCGCGTCTTCCAAATCGAATTCGTGCGAAATCAGAGGTTTGACGTTGATTTTTCCAACCGAAAGTAGCCGCAAAAACTCTTCCATATTGCGGTTTTCCGTCCAGCGCACGTAAGAAATCGGGTAATCAATTCCCTGTTTTTCGTATTGCGGATCGTAGCTTCCGGGACCATAGGCGCGGGAAACCATAAATTTTAGTTCCTTGACATACATTTCCGCCCGCGGAATCTCAATCGGACACGCGCCGACCATCACGACGCGCCCGCGGTCGCGGCTCATCGAAACTGCTTGGTGCAAAGGTTTCGGCGAATCGGAAGCCGCCGCCACAATCACGCAATCCGCGCCGCGCCCGCTGGTTAAGGATTTTACTTCCGAAACGGTCGTATCGCTCGCAATTAAACCATAATCCGCGTTGGTTTCTTTAGCTAATTCTACTCTTTTCGCATCCAAATCAATCGCAATTACAACGCCGCCTTGACAGCGAGCCAACTGCGAAACTAGCTGCCCAACCAGACCAAGTCCGACTACCGCGACCACATCGCCGACGTTGATCTCCGAAAGCCGGACCGAATTCATCGCAATCGCGCCGAGCGTCGTAAAACACGCCTCTTGAAATGAAACGTTGTCAGGAACGCGGGCGATCAGATTGCGTCCGACATTGATTGTTTCCCCGTGTCCGGTTCCCTCGCCGCCGTATGCGACGCGCTGACCGATTTGCAAATCCGTAACTTTTTCGTCTTTTTCAATAATAATCCCCGCGCCGGAATAGCCGAGAACCGCGTAATCCTTAAATTTTGCCCGGACTTCATTAAAAGTAGCGACCGGGTCGGTCTTTTTCATCACGTTCCAAACGGTCTGCAAATGCGACGGATTATCGGCAACTTCCTTGACGATGCTTTCGGTGTGAATGTCGGCGGTTTCCGTCCCGGGACTGATGAGCGAATAAAACGGTCGCACCAGAACGTGATTCGACGAAGGCTTCGGGTCGGCAACCTCGTCAACAATAATTTCTTTTAAACCTCTGCGGATAACTTGTTTCATTTCTATAAAAAGGTGTTTGAATTTAAGGCGGGAGCGCGTCGCGCCGGCACAATTAATAATTTCACGTTTAATTAAGGGTTGTCAATAAATTCACTGAATTTTCCATAGAGTTCGAGCGTTTTATTCAATTGTGATTCGGTCGAAAATTTCGCCTCGACAATTTCCCTGCCGCGCTTCCCGAAACTTACAGCTTTTCCCTCATCCTGCAAAAGCTCAATCAATCTTTTCGCCATTGCTTTATCATCATCTGAATTAACTAAAAAACCCGTTTCGCCTTCAACAATCGCCTCCGCCGCGCCGCCGACATTTGTTGCTACAACAGGCTTTCCCGCCGCCATATATTCCAAAATCGAATTGGAAAAACCTTCGGCAAAGCTGGTTAAAACGCAGGCGTAACTTATCGAAAGCAGTTCGGGAATTTTTTGGCAGCGTCCGATGAAATGCGTGTTTTCCGCAATTTTCAATTTTTTCGCCAGATTTTCCAGATTCTCTTTCAGCTCGCCTTCACCCGCTAAAACAAAATGCGCTTCGGGAAATTTTTGCAAAACTTTTTGCGCGGCGCGGAGAAACATCAGTTGATTTTTAACTTTATGTCGAAGATTTGCCACCAAAGTTATGAATTTTATGTTTTCCGAGAAAGGCAAACCGAGTTGATTGCAAATTACAGCCTTGTTTTTCTTTTCAATCGAAAACCGCTCCAAATCAAGACCGTTGCAAATGACCTGAATTTTTCTCGCCGGAATTCTCTCCCGGATCAAATAATTTTTGACCGCCTCGGAGTTAGCAACGATTTTATCGGCAAGACGAAACGCTAATTTTTCCACTAAAACCTGCGGCTTTGAACGCATCCTGAAAGTTTCCCGCTTCGAGGCGATTTTAAAAGGAATTCTCGCTGATTTCGCGGCAAACATTCCGAAAACATTTGTGTAAAAATCGTGCGTGTGAACGATTTCGATTTTGTTTTCACGAAGAAAACGGGCGCATTTTCGCAGTTGGATTAGAAAATTCGTGTCGTAAAAGGAATTTAAGGGAAATTCGGGAATTTCTGTGAAACACGCTTTTTCGGCTTCTTCCAGCAAAATGCCTTGTTTATTTAATGCCGCGAGAAAAATCTTGAAAGTTCCTTCATTTTTCAAAAGCTTGGCTAACTGCAAGGCTTGGCGTTCCGAGCCGCCCTGATGAAAGCTGCCGATAAAATGAAGAACATTTTTCATTGTTTGGAAGGAAAGTTTTATTTGGCTTCAAGCGCAGAAAAATCAATCACAAATGGACAACGACGAGAAAAACATAATTTGAAATTTGAAATCTGGAATTTGAAATCAAAAAATCTGTGTTCATCCGCGGTTTCAAAGCTTTTTTATGATTCATCCAAATCATTCAAAATCAAAGTTTTCGGACGCTGCTGCGGAAGCGAAACGCTGAAAATATTGTCCCGCGCGCGGACATTCAGTTTATTTCCGAATCGCCGCGCGGTTGCAAAATCAACTTGGCTGTTGATTATTTCCCTGCCGCCGATTGAAAAACTTTTGCCGCCGATTAGAACAAATTCTTCCGGTATTCTTTCGCCTTCAGCCAGACGCGCCCACGAAAATCGAAAATCGGTGTCGAAAAATTCGGTTTGAACCGCCCGGTCGCCGTCCGCGAAGATGAACAAATCCCAATAAACAAGAAATTTAACGACAAACGCCCGCCCGCCGACAACTTCGGTTTCAAAAACTACAGGCTTTTCGAGTCCGGCTTCGGTGGGAAGCAAAAACGTAAAAAATTCCTGCGCTCCCGTTCCGCTCGAAGCAAACTGCATAAACGGCGCGTCCGTTTTTTCGCCGTAAACCTTGGAAAACGGGCTTTGTTTTCTTCGCCAATCGCCGTTGTCGCCGAAAGTGAAAAGCCGCAATCCGGTTTTATCGCCGTAAGTTTCACTGACGAAAGGAGCTGTGTTTTCAGCTTGCTCGATTTGCGGGTCGGTTTCCGAATTAAAATGAAAATTCAGTTGAAAACTATGCTCGCCCGTCGCCGCCGCGAAATCGCGCATTATCCAGTAATCGTTTTTCAGGAAAAGAATGCTCCGCGTGTGCGTCGCCGGATTTTCCGAAAAACGCTGACAGCCATTGTGTTCGGCTTCAAAAAAATCGAAGCGATCCTGCGCAAGCCACGAATTCACCGTTGTTTCCGCTTTGGTCAGCCACGAGAATTTTTCGCCGGGTTCGGAAGATGATTTTTCGTCAATCGTCAGCGTATTGTGCGCTTCGGTCGAGCGAAAATAATCGCGCATCTCTTTCGATTCGTGATATGTGTAAGTCCCCGAATCAACCAGAATCGTTCTGCCGCCGATTGCCAATTCGATTGCAAGATTATCGGCGTGCGAATGCCCGCCGGTCAGAGCGCCCATATTTCCGCCGTCAATCAGCAGATAATCATCGGTTTCCGCCCAGCCTTCGCGCATTATGTAATAACCGCCGTCCACAAAAGCCGTCGAATCTTTTTCCGGCGCTTTCGCCCGCAAATTTTCAAAAGCCTGAACGCCTTCCAAACCCAGCAGCCAAACGGTTTCTTCCGCTAGGGCTTCGGCGGCGAATTTGTAATCGCCGCGCTCGAAAAGCGCCGCGCCGGTTGATAAAACCGGGCGAAAATCATCGGGTCTCGTGCGGCTGAAGGGCAGAATTCTCCCGCCGTCGTCGTCGCCGACGAGCGGCGTCGTGCCGTCCGGTCGCGTGATATACATCAGGAAATCGAGCGTGGCTTGCAGGCGTTCGGCTAATTTTTCCTGCAAATCTTTCGGAGCTTCATCTCCCGCAAGCGTTTTCAAAATCAGGAAATGCGTGTAAAAATCCGCCGTGTAGCGTTGATACCAGGTTGACTGTTCAAAATAAACGCCGTCTGCGAGAATCTGGCTGTCGAGTTCGGCGAAAAGAATTTTCTCGCCCGTTTCGCGCCATTCGGCGGCGCTTTCAAAAAACGGAAGCTGCGTGCCAAGATAATAAAGCGCCAGCGCTTCGCCCGTCAGATGTGTGTTCGGGCTGTAATAAGTCGAGAGATATTTTTCGATGTGCTTTCCGTGTAGGTATAAAAATTTCAGCGCCTCTTTGAAAACTTCGGGCGTCAAGCAGTCAGAATTTCTGAAAAAATTAAACGCCCAAATCCACGAAATCGAACGAAATGCGTTTTCCAGACTGCTCGACCAGTTTATTCCCATTCCGGGCTGATTCTGATGCATCCAGCCGTCGAGATGACGCACGAAGGTTGCCGCGTAGCTTTCGTCTCCGGTCAGCCAATAGGCGACGCCCAGCGTGAAAAAATGCTGATGCCGGTTGAGTTCCCAGATGATTTTTTTGTCGCCCGTTTCTTCAGCGTCGAGTTCGTCAAATTGTTTCCAGTGCTTGATGGGCGAGCGTTTGCCGGAAACCGGCTCGAAATGCCAATCCACGGCGGCTCCGAAATGGAGATTTTTGTATCCCATCAAATCGAATCTGCCCTCAATAAGCTGATTGGCTTTTTCAATAAAATAATCCGCGCTTTTTTCCTCGAAATGGCGGCGGAAAAGCTCGAGCGTTTTATCGCGTTCGGCGAACGAAGGGAAAAACGAGATGAGCGAACTTTCGTAGAAATTTTGAAATAAAATTTCCGCCGTAATTTGGCGCGTGCCGAATTGAGATTTTTTGATAAGCTCAAATAATTGGTCGTCGGTCGGAAGCCCGCCGCTCAAACCGACTTGCTCGGAATAGACGGAAACTGCCTGCCCGCCGCGGGTGCGCAGTTCTTTCCAACTGCGTCCTCTGAGTTTTTTAATTTTATCAAGCGGATTAATCATTGCTCTTGCCAGCATAACTTATATTTTCGGCGCGTTCGGAATTTCCCGGAAAACCGGGATATTCGGCACTCTTTAAATATCCCGGTTTTCCTTTTTCATCCATTATCGCCCGCAAGCGATAATCCCGAAAATCGTTCGGACTTCCCTTTTTCCCGTCAATCGCCGCGAAAACCATATTAACGGCTTCGCGCGCCGATGCGAAATGCGCTTTGTATTTGCCCGTCTTTTCGCCGTTTTCGATTATTTCATTGAAAAACCGCCGCGCGTCTTCGCCGATGCAAGCCGATTGGTCGTAATCGAAAAACCCGTGGCAATAAAGCTTGACAAATATCCATTCGGGGCGTCCCTTGACGGTAACGTTCGCGCTCTGCCAGCGATTCAGTCTCGCCAAATCCGCCGGCTGATTTTGCGCCAACGCGCCCTCGTCAATTCGCGGAACGGGAATTCCTTTCACGCGCCTTGTCCAATTTAAAATTAAAGGTCCGGTAAATATAAGTGGTAATTGCGGCTCGTTTCCAAAAACCCGAACATTTTCGCCCTTCCTATGCGGCATTTTTTCCTCCAAAGGCAAGCCGCATTCATAGATTTTATTAAAAATTGGAACCTGCGTTTCGTCAGGCGCGCTCGGCAAAGTCATATCGGCGTAGCAGCCTGTCTCAGCCAAAATCTTCATCTCTTCATCAACGCCGCAAAACTTTCCGCCGCAAGAATTTGCCAGCGCCAGATTGCCGTGAACAAAGGCGTATTTCGGCTCGCCTTCGCCGTCAAAATGCGAAAGGCATTTGTGCCTCTCGGCTAGAATATCACGAAATTCGGTCAAAACATTTTTCAAATTTTCCGCCGTATCCGGTTTTTCAATTCCGTGATGAAGATGAATCTCGACCTCGCCCAATCCTTCCGCCTGCATCTCCGCCATTTTTTCGAGTAGTTCGGGATGATACTGTTCCGCCGGATAAAAATTTGTGTGTCGAAATTTCGTGCCGTCCGCGTCTTTTACCGCTTCGCCCGTTTGCCGCGCAAGTTTGTAATAGTCGTCAAGCCGTTTGATTTGCGATTTCAAATCCAAAACGCCATTTGCGCACCAGGCGGGTTCGAAATGATTAGCGATGATAAAAATAATGTGCTTTTTCTCAAACAGATTTTTCTCGAAAACGGAATTCGCCCGCTCAAACGGATAGCGCGTCATCCAAGGCAGATTCCATTTTAGTTTTGTAAGAATTGATGTTTGATTTTTGCTCATTTTAAATTTTTACTACGACAAATGAAGGCGTTTGCGGGTTTGTATCAGATAAAAAGCCTTCAATCCGTAAACCGTGTTTCTCGAATTCCTTCTCTAAAAACCTTTCCGTTTGAAACACTTCCTTGCCTTTCCAAAATCCCTTCTGCAACTGTCTTCCCGTAAATTGATGCCAAACGCTTCCGGTCAAACAAATGAGCGGATACGCGATTTGTTTCGGATTGAAAGTTTTCAAACGCTGCCACAGCATTACAAAATAAAACGCCGGAGCGTGTGTTTTTAACAGAAAAACGCCGCCGCTTCGCATAATCCGCGCGATTTCCGCAATCGTTCGCCGGTTGTTCATATACGGCAAAGCGACGCGGCATAAAACGACATCGAAGCTTTCCTCTTCAAACGGCAGCTTTTCGCCCTGCGAGCGAATTAAAGCGAAATTTTCGGTAAAACCTTTCGCGGCAAAAAATTCTGTTCCCACTTCGCCGAATTCCTCAGCCGCGTCCAGCCCGACGCAGAAGGCTTCCGTTTTTTCCAAAAACGGAAGAAGTTCCTGCCCCGCGCCGCAGCCGATATCCAAAACGCGCTCAACCTTTTTATCCTTAACGGCATTTACCAGCAAATATCGCCTCTCCGCGTCTTTCCGCGCAAAGTTTTCGATTGCCAATCGCACATATTCCCGGTAACTGCCGACGTTTTCCATTTCCCCGATAAAAAGTTGAAATTGAATTAATTATCCAAAATCCGTAACGCAGCGTTCGATTTGGGATTTTGGATTAAAAAACCAAATCGCAAATCACAAATCTAAAATCGAAAATCCCCTTAATCCACAAACTGCCGATGCCAAAGCTCCAGCATCCACAAAACCCAGAGCGCGTAGGAGTGATCGCGGCGATTGCGCCGATGCTCGTCTAAAAGCATTCGGATATATTTTGGCTCGAAATAGCCGCGTTCCAAGGTTCTTTTTTCCAAAAGCGTTTCTTCGATTCGATCTTTCAACTGCCGGTTTATCCATTCATTAATCGGCATTCCGAAGCCTTGTTTTTCACGGTAAAGAATTTCATCCGGCACAATGCCTTGCATCGCTTTTTTGAAAATGTATTTTGTTTCCGAACCTTTAAGTTTCAATTCAGCCGGAATTTTCGTAACAAAATCAATCAATTTATGATCGAGCAAAGGCGCGCGCGCTTCAAGCGAAGCCGCCATCGTCATTCTATCAACTTTCGTCAGAATATCCGCCGGAAGGTAAGTTTTGCTGTCGAGATAAAGCAGTTTGTCAATAGGATTTTCGCTTTCCACACTTTCGGCAATTTTTCGGAACTTTTCCGCGCCTTTCTCGAAACCGCCGTTTAAGTTTTGCAAAAAACCGAATGAATAAAGAGCGTTTTTCTTTAATTTTCCGAACTGCGAAATGCTGTCAATATAGCGTTCAACCGCATCGAGCGATACATTGTAAAGATAATTTTTCCCTTTCGCGCCGTGCGGAAGTTTTTCGCTGACGGTTTGCAAAACGCCTTGCCGGACAAATTTCGGAAGTTTCTCTAAACCGCTTCGTTTTCTGTCGGTAACATACCGCGTGTATCCGGCGAAAAGCTCGTCGCCGCCGTCGCCGGAAAGAACGACGGTGACAAAATCCCGCGCCAGTTTTGAAACCATATAGGTCGGCAAAGCGGAAGGATCGGCAAACGGCTCGTCAAAATGCCAGATTAAATCGTCAACGATTTCAACCAAATCCGGCGTTACGATAAATTCGTGATGCTCGGTGCCGAAATGCTTGGCGGCAACGCGGGCGAATTTCAGCTCGTTAAAGCTGTCTTCATTAAACCCGATGGAAAAAGTCTTGACCGGAGTTTCGAGAATCTGCGACATAAAGCCGACGATGCTCGAAGAATCCACGCCGCCGCTCAAAAACGCGCCCAGCGGAACTTCGGAAATCAGCCGCACGCCGACCGCTTCTTTTATCAAATCGCGCAGATTTTCAATATACTCGGCTTCGGTTTTTATTTCATTCGCCTCTTCGTATTTAAAATCCCAATATTTTTCCGTTCGGATTTCGCCGTCTTTGAAAACGAGAAAATGTCCGGGCTGTAATTTTCTTACGTCCTTGAAAATGCAGAACTCTTCCGGCACGTAACCGAAAGTCAAATACGCATCCAGCGCGGCGAAATCAATTTCCTTGGAAATCTCTCCGTGCGCGAGCAAAACTTTCAGTTCCGAGCCGAAAACGAAATTTCCCTTTTCAGTCAAAGAATAAAAAAGCGGCTTTTTGCCCACGCGGTCACGCGCTATGAATAAACTTTCCTCACGAAAATCCCAGACTGCGAAAGCGAACATTCCGCGCAGATACTCGACGCAGTTCGCGCCGTATTCTTCAAAAGCGTGAACGATGGTTTCCGTGTCGGAGTTGGTTTTAAAGCGATGCCCGCGGCTTTCGAGTTCTTTTTTCAGCCCGCGGTAATTGTAAATTTCGCCGTTAAAAACGATTGCCAGATTTCCCTCTTCGTTAAAAATCGGCTGCTGACCGGTTTTCAAATCAATGATCGAAAGTCGCCGCATTCCGAGAGCAGCGCGACCGCGAACAATCATGCCTTGCTCATCAGGTCCGCGATGCGTTATAACGCGGCACATTTCTTCCAATAAATGCGCGCGTTCCGCTTCGCCCGTCGCTTCTTTATTTATAAATCCGGCTATTCCACACATATCAATTTGGGATTTGGGATTGCGGATTTGGGATTGGTTCTCTTTTGAGAAAAGTCCGCAATCTGCTGAACACATTTCTTACCGTTTGTTTTTCTTCATCGTCAATTACATTCCAGAAATACGCGGCTAAAAGATAAATCGGCGCGAAAACCGCAAACGAAATTCCGAGCGTTAGACTTCCCCAGATAAAATCTACCACGCTTCGTTTCGGCGCGGCGAAAAGCATTCGCGCCAGATTTTCGCCGACGGCGGGCATAAAATCTTTGATGCCTTGATAAACCGCGAAAGTTATAATTCCTGCAAAAATGCTGATTGCCGCGATTTTGCCGACATCTTTTAATAAATATAAATCTTTGCGCCCGACGCCGAGTTTTCGGA
>DATHTS010000091.1:0-6352 GCA_035462935.1 Pyrinomonadaceae bacterium | reverse complement strand
GGGATGCGCAGTGCGCCAGGCGTGCGCGTCAGGTAACCGATGAAAACGAAGTTTTCCTGACTTTTGCGGCGATAGTAAAAATTCGCCGCGAGACGGTTTAAGTGAACGGTTTGACCATTAAGATAAATATTCCGACCGTTTTCGGAATTTTTAATTTAGAATCAGATTCCACGTCGTAACGCCTTCATCCGAATCGGTACTCATTGCCACGTCCTGCGTCCAGCTCGCGATATAAGTCCAGAAAGAATCTTCCACCCACGCGAGCGTGTCGAAACTAGTGGCAACCTGTCGGATGAACCGGACGTACAAATCCACATTGTCCTTTATCCACATATCATCGCCCCTGATCCGCAGGCGCAGTCTGAGATGACCGTTCAGTCCATTCGAAAATTCAAAACCATATCCGGGATATGGCATCGGTATCTGCCCGATACCGGGCGGCAATTCCGGCGTTTTGTCGTTGCGGCGCAGCAGTTTTGTTGGTCCGCTGTAGTCGTAATTGCGAATCGCTCCGCGTTCGAGGTCATCCTCGGTCGGATAATCAAGATTCAATACGCGAAGCACCGTGCCATCTCTTATAACCGATGCCTGCACAAGATTGTCCGTCCCCACGAACGGCTCGTCTTCGGTTTACACTATAAGTCTGATTGCTCCTATCCACATAAAATTCACTCCTTTTTATTCCGTCGGAAATACTTTCCAAAGCGTTTTGCCTGCCAGCATAAACGGTAAATAAGCCGCTGCTGCCGGATTAATTTAATCATCGAGTTCCTGAACGCTCAGCGTCACCTGTCCGACCGAAATTCTGCCGTTGGAACGGATCGGCAGACGGCGTTCGTCTCTTGAAACCAGTCCGGTCGGAACGAGCGTAACCGACAGTGTTTTCCGCGCCGCGAGATTTTGCAGCATCAGCGCCGCGCTCGTAACATTGACGCTGAATTTTACCGCTTCTTTTTCGGTATGATGCTTCGAATGGTCTTGATTCGCTCCGAAAAACGAGAGATTTCCGGCGTAATTTTCCAACGTATAATCCGGGTCGGTTACATTTTCGGGCAGGTTTAGATATACTTCGTAGTAAAAATCGAGCGGTCTTTCGATCTTTACGTCCTCGAAATCGAGCCTGAATGTCAATTCGTCTTCCGGTCGGGCGACTCTTAACAATCGCGCGAAGGCATCGCGGGCGCGGTCATTCAACTCGAGGTCGAATTTCAGGCGTTTTGCGTCGAGAACGAGCGGTCGGCGGTAACTGCCGATAAGTATGTCGCGGAGTTTGAAACGCTGGGTGAAAATATCCCAGAGGATGAAAACGGCTTCCTCGTCGTAACACGAGCGGCAGGTTGTGTTGGCGGCATCCACGAGGTCTGCGCCCTTCATCTGCACCTGCGCGCCGTTTTCATCGAAAAAGGTAAAATTCGTATTGTGCCACGCGGTGTCCGTGATTGGCGGATTGGAACGACCGCCGCCGCCTGCCAGCCAGCGATTCCACAGGCGGTCTATATTGCAGTGATGCAGCCAGAAAATCGGGTCTTGCGCGGCGGTCGGAACACTGCCCATCCAACCGCCAATTGAAACGTGAACCGCGCCGTGCGGCGTTCCGTTGACCGTACTGCTGAACGGGTAAAAGCCCGTCGGACCCGGAAGCGCCGAGGCGAGACTGACGGCGGATGCCGAAAGCTGTCCCGTTCCGGCATTAAAGGACGCATTGCGGTTGGGAGTATATAAAGAATTCGACGAATCCGCCGGAGTTCTGAAAGCCGCTGGCAGAAAGCGGGCGTTAGGATCGGCGGCATCGCTGTAATTCCAATAAGGCAATCCCAAGCCCGGCATACCGGCGGCTTTTCGCAAAATCCTTTCAAAAAAGCAAAGATACATCCGATGCCAAGACAAAAAGAACGTCGTATTGTGCTGGCACGTATTCCACGCTGTCTGCACCGGAGTCGCAGTTGTGCCGTGAATGGCGGCTTGATACGTCCAACTGGTCGGATCCTTCGCCGGGCGCGACTTCATCACCGCGATACCCTTCTTAAAAGCCGTCAATTCGGCAGCCGTCAGATTTTTGAAGTTTTTTCTGACGATTGCGCCCGCCTCCTTACACCTCCTTCGAAGAAGAATCTTGGGATAGAGAATCTGTGCGTCAACGGACGAGCCGAGAAGCGAAAAAACTCCGGCAATCCCAATATTTTTGATAAACTCACGGCGCGAAAAATTCGATTTTTTCATTTTTTTCCTCCATTATTTTTAGAAGCTTTACCAAATGCTTCTCTCACACTACTCTCTTATATTTATCCGGCACCAAGCCTAAACATTTGAAAGAGTTGTTATGTTGTCATTCGGCGACGGCTGAAAGCCGGGAGGAGTGTCGGCGGTTGGTTTTGCCATTCCGCTTGAACACCTCGATTCCAATCCGCTTTTGTTTTGTTGCTTTACGCTTTGAATGATCTTTTCCGAAGGCCATTCGTTTGGTTTCGCCAATACAATTAAAATTTTCTTTCACTTATTAATGGAAAAATTCGGCAGAATCTTACATTTTTTTTTCTTTTAAAGGGAAAAATTTAATTTAAGTTTTTCAACAGACATTTTCAAAGGAGGATTTTGTTTGCTAAATGTCTTATACGCAATCCCGTTTGATAGGAGTAAAAAGTTTTGGCTTATTATCAAGTCAATTCTTCCGAAATATTATCAAGCGCCGTTACAGCCTTATCTTTTGTATCCAGCGCATTCAGATCAAGCAGTCTTTTGGTTTTTTGCGCCGCAAACACCGCCGCCGCCGCCAGCAAATCACGCTGGAGCGGGGATAAAGATTGATTGCCGCAGCCTGTAAATGCGGGCGGCGGAACCGGAGTAATATCGGGGTTGTCCGCGCGCGGAATTGAGAGTGAAAGAACTTCGCTGACACAGTGGGCGACGACATCGCGTTTGGTCAGATTCTGCCCGCCGAGCCATTTTTCCGAAACCGTTTTGATAACAGATGTGTGATCGAACTGCGTATGACAAATCGTGCCTTCCTCGATCCAAGGCGAAACCAGCACCGCCGGAACGCGGACGCCGAACCGCGAAAAATCGAAACCGCTTCCGCCATTCAGCCCATTGGTATATGGAATCACCACGCCGTCGGGCGAAACGGTCGGCGGCGGCGGTGTCGGGAAATGGTCGAAACAGCCTCCGTGCTCGTCAAAGGTGATGATCAGCAGTGTCTTTTCCCAATAGTCGCTTTGCCGCAATGCGGTGTAAATGTCGTAAATCAACTTATCGCCGTAAAGCGCGTCGGTCGGCGGTCCGTAATCGAAAATCGCGTATGCCGGATGCATATCGTTTTCGGGACCGTATTTTGAGCTGCACATCATATTCGGCTCGATAAACGTATAAGCGGGCAGAGCGCCGGGAGTTTTCAAATCCGACAGAAACTGCTCGAACGGGAAAAAACGATTGCCGGTAAAAGCGAAATCCCAAAGCTGTTCCTGAATAATCAAGGCGTTGCACAGCAAAAGCGGTCCGCCGTGATAAATCTTCCAACTGACGCCGTTTTCTTCGAGCAGATTGTAGATAGTTTTTGTATTGTTGATAAAAACGCCGACATCCAAGGGGAAATCTCCGGTTTTCCATGTGTTATAGACATTTCCGCTGGAAGTCGCGGCGTGAATAAAAGAACGGTTGGGAAAGGTCTGCGTCGGCACGGAGCTAAGCCAGTTGTCACAGACGGCGTAATTCTGGGCTAAACCGTTGATCACCGGCAGAGCCGAGGGTGCAAAGCAATTCATAATAATGCCCGGCTCAACATCAAACGGCGGCTTGCCTTTCGCTTTAGCCTCGGCGTCGGCTGTCGCTATAGCGCAGGTATAATCAATGACAAATCCCTGCATCGCAGGCGTCGCGGTAGTATTCGGAATCGGCAGCGTGGGCGGCTCGTTATACATCTGCCGATAGACAAATTGATATGGCTCGTTCGGGTCAGGATACGGAGCCGTCGTATCCGTTCCTTTGGCGACGTAAACCGGCTTGCCGTCCGTCCCCGGATTGCTCATCGCGCTGTTGACGCCGTTATATGTCCCGTTCGGTTTTTTATTAAACGGCGGCGGATTATCAGGATCATATAGCCATCCCAAGACATTATCGAAAGAGCGGTTTTCCATCATCAGGACAACGATATGCTCAATTTTGTCCAGATTACTATTCTGCGCGGTCATCTGTTTTCCTCCTTTAGATGTTTACTGCCAATCAAACCGGTATTCCGTTTTTGCAGGAACTATTAAATACGATTCCTTTTGAACTCATTATTTTCCGGCAGTTTAATCAGCCCTTTTACTTAAAAACCTGCGGTTTCGCCAATATATTATGCTTTTTGTTTTATTGCCAATGAACAAAGCCTATTCGCAAAATACGAAAATTTTTTATTTACAATTCCGGCTTTTCCACCGCTCGCATTTTTCCTTCGTATTCGGTCCATAGACTACGCGGTGAGTCGCCATAATCATTTCGCTTTCTTCAACGACGATACAATCCTTATTTTCGGTTTCGACCCTCGCCGCGACAACATATTTTTTATCCGCCATAATTTCGTCCTCTTTTATTATTATAAACTGACATTATAATCCTCAGGATAATGCCGGCATTAACCCGCACCTAGCGAGCAACACACAATTTAAATCGGAGGAAGCAGCATGTAAAGAATCCTATCGAGGCGTCCGGTTGAATGAATTGTTAGGCGCGGTTTCTAGCCACCGCTAATACTCTTAGCTGAAACTGCTCCGG
Source organism: Pyrinomonadaceae bacterium (assembly GCA_035462935.1). Classification (GTDB taxonomy): domain Bacteria; phylum Acidobacteriota; class Blastocatellia; order Pyrinomonadales; family Pyrinomonadaceae; genus DATHTS01. The sequence continues at coordinate 1,603 of DATHTS010000091.1, read as the reverse complement.
TGGACCCCTCACCCAGCGTGACTGCCGGTCTTCTATCTACTGCTGATTGCACGGCGGAAGATTGTTTTTAACAATCGCGGGTCTTTTAAGTTCCTGAAGCATTTCGTTTAGATTTTCGTGATGCTTTCCAGAGGCACAAATTACCGACTCTGCTTTGATTACTTTCATGCCTTCCAGCCGGTCTGGATTAACCTCTGCGTCGTTCTTTACGTCGCGAATCCAGATTTCCTGTACTTGTTGAGGATGTTTATCCCTGATCTTGCGGTAAACTTCAGGATCCAACTCGCCGGAATCTCCTATGAGAATAAATTTCCTGCCGGGAAATCTCTCCATCAGTTTAGTTATTTGGGCGACCTTGTGCTGATAAGTCTTCTTCATAGAACCGGAGATGGTTTGTATAAGAACCGCTCTTGTATCTCTACCAAGAATGTTTTTGGGGAAGTAACTGAAATGAAATGTGCCCTCGGGGTAACCTCCCGGACCGCTGATAAGAAAATCATATAACGGTCCATACAACTGCCAGGGTCCGCCGGAGATATAATGAAAAGGGACATCGCCCATTTCCTTATACATCTCTGCCATCCCTGATGCGCTGACAAAATCGCGGCAGAATGTGTTTCTCAGGATAACCGCTTTTTCGGCAGGGACTTCAGTCACTTTAATAGTGTCGTCAATGTCCGTGACAACTGATACGCCCTCCGGTTCGATGAGCCTGATTCGTCCTTTCCCGGTAAGCTCATCTGAGACGGCGCGGAAAGTCAGCCACCCTCTGGTCGAGCCCTGACTTTCCAACAACTTTCGAGCTTTCTCTTCGGATAATTTTAATTCCTTTTCGACGAGACCGTTGACATCGCTTTTCCCAAGCAGGTACTGCTCTTTGTCCGGATCAGAGTCGAATTGAATTATGACTTTCTCATAAAATTCATCGTTGTACGGAAAATCTCCAAAGCGCAATTTGAGAGTCTCTATTTCCGATTCATCACACCCAATTTTACTTTGCGCCAGACTGGTAATAATCTGACCTCTCAATACTCGGTTTTTATGTACCCAGCTACGTATAGGAATGAGCCAATCTGTTCCACTCCGGTAGCCATAAGCAGGATAGAAGGTTACTTCGAATCCTTCCTCAACAGTCTCCCTTCTAAGGTCATTCCTGTCTGCAGTTGTCACCGGCTCATTAGGATTTGCAATGTTTCCGTTCAGGCTTTCCTCTGAAGTTCTGGAACAGACATTGAAAACCAAAGCTGTAAGAATAACTGGAAAAATAAACCGAATCATCTTCTTTCTCCTCTACTCCTGGCAGACTGGCGTGCAGATTATACTGTGCATCAATCTCCATACCTAACATCGGACCCTAAGCGCACTCGTGCAATCTCTAACTATCCCTGCGATTTGCGTGAGCGCCTAACTTATTATTATCTGGAATCATTCGGGATAACGGTCTTATATCTGGAATTGAAAATAAACTATTTCCTTTACTTTTGCAACAAAATTTATGGAACAGAAATCTAAAATATTAGAACAAGTCAGAGCGCTTGCCAGAGCGCGGCATCCGAGTCATAAAACTGAGGAGGTTTATCACAATTTTTCGAGCGTTTTATTT
>DATHTS010000090.1:0-3500 GCA_035462935.1 Pyrinomonadaceae bacterium | reverse complement strand
AATTGGGGTTCGGATATAACAAATATCTTACCCGGATTCAAAATGCCGCTCGGATCAAAGACTTTTGGATGCCTTTCTAGCTTAAAATATAAATCACAAATATTTTTTTCCGCCAAAGCAACTAATTTCGCCGCTCGCCTCATCTAGTTTGCTGTGCGCGGAAAATGCGCTTAAAGCCTTGTAGAAATTGGCAGTTAAAATTATCTGCAAGGCTATTTTTGTGTCTAAAATTCAAAAATTATGGTAAGGAGAGAAAGTAATTATGAATAAATTAATCAAGGCAATGTGCCTTTCAATCGTTTTGAGCGTCGCAGTTTTCGCTCAAACCGACAACACGGATGAATACAACAAAAACGAATTTTACGTCGGCTACTCAAATCAGCAGGTTGATGGCGGACGCCGCACGACCTTTAACGGTTTCGAAGCCTCTTACACCCGCAATGTCAGCCGCTTTTTCGGCATCAAGGGATCAGTTTCGGGCGCGTATCGAAACAACCGGTTTGGCTCTAGCGTCGTAGCGGGAACAACCGTTACTACCTTCACCGCCGAGCAAGACCAATCTTTATACAATTTTCTCGGCGGCGTTCAGATAAAAGACAATGCCAGCCAAGCTCGATTCAAACCCTTCGCCCACGCCCTCGTCGGTGTTGCGCACACGCGGAGCAAAATCAGCAACGTCGTCTGCCAAGGAACAAACTGCCCGCCGCCTAGTTTTTCGTCCATTTCCGACACCGGATTCGGCGGCGCTTTCGGCGGCGGTCTCGATATAAAAATCAACGACCGATTTGATTTTCGCGCGATACAGGTTGATTACAATCCGGTTTACACCCGCAGCACGGTGGATAGCAACATTCGCTTCGGCATCGGGATTGTTATCAAATAAACTCAAATAAAAAGGCGGAAGGAAAATTCTTTCCGCCTTTTACCTTAATCGGACAAAATTAATATGTAAGATTTTGCCTCAAATTGTCATATATAAATAAGCGAAAAATTTTTTTTAAGGAGAAAAACAAATATGGCAAAAGCAGTTTACGCCGGTTATCCGACAGCGTTTGTGTATAAAGAGCCAAACGGAAGATCGCCGAAAATCGGGCATCTCCTTTGGGGAACCTGGATTGAACATCAGGAGGAAGAGCAGGGCGACTGGGCAAAAGTTCGCATCCGCGGATGGGATTTGAACAGGCAGAGGAAAATCGGCTGGATGAGAAAAAGCGATTTTCAAACGAACCGCGTTCTGGAAGTTTATTTTGTTGATGTCGCGCAGGGCGACGGCTGTCTTGTGATCACGCCGGATGACAAATTTCACCTGATTGACGCGGGCGAAGGCAGAAATATGGCGGCTTTTCTGCGCTGGAAATTCAATCTCGCAAAATTTCAGGGAAATATCACCTTTGAAAACACGATCATCTCGCATGCCGATTCCGACCACTACAAAGGTTTTCTCGAAATACTAAAAGAACCGAAAATCAAGTTTAAGAACGTCTATCATAACGGCTTGGTTGAGCGCACGGGAAGCGATTTGCTCGGCAGGCGGGAAAATGGTTTTATGACCGAGATTGTCGTTGACGACGCCGATTTGAACGCGATTATCAACGATCCCGCCAAAGTCGGAAGAAAAAATTACCCGACCCTGATGAAGAAGTTAAGAGAAAACGGAGCGGCAATCAAAATGCTTTGCTGCGAGGACGAATATCTTCCCGGATACGGTCAGGAAAATGATGAATTAAAAATTCGCGTTCTGGCGCCCGTGCCGGATACGGGCGATAACGGAAAAAGAAAAATGCGCTGGTTCGGCGACAACGGCAAAACGAAAAACGGGCATTCGGTCGTTCTCAAAGTCGAATACAAAAACGTCAAAATTCTTCTCGGCGGCGATTTAAACATTCCAGCCGAAAACCATCTGCTCGAACACTACACAGGCATCAATCCCGAAACGGCTAACGAGCAGCAAAAGGAAGAATTGATCAGACTCGCCAGAGATGTTTTCCAGGTTGACGCGGCAAAGGCTTGTCATCACGGCAGCGCGGATTTTTCCAATCTTTTCCTCCAATCATTAAATACAGCCGCCACCGTCATCTCCAGCGGCGACGACGAACCGCACGCGCACCCGCGCCCGGACGCCGTCGGCGCCTGCGGCAAATTCGGTCGCGGCGACCGCCCGCTGATTTTCAGCACCGAACTGGCGCGTTCGACCAGAGATTTAATTATCAAAGCCAACCCGACCAAAAAAGAACTCGGTCGCACGGTTGCCGTTTACGGAATGATTGACTTGCGAACCGACGGTAAAAAGGTAGTCCTCGCCCAGAAACTCGAACAAAAAGCCGCCCGCGGCGAGTGGGATTTTTATGAATTGCAAGACAAAAACGGAGTTTTAGCTTACAAATCTAAACACGAAGCGCATTAATCTGTTTCGTCAATTAAGATTTTTATCAAGATTGTGCGAATCGCTGCGAACTCTGCCTTGCTCAGAACTAATGACAGGATCAAGGTTTGCCGGCGATATTTCCCAACCCTCAAAGGTCATTATTCAAAATTCGTATGCCGGAAATCTTCCGCAATTTCTTCCAAATCGCCTAAAAAAGCTCATCGTTCATCGCCTCGCGCATCAATGCGATTCGTTCATCATCTTTTGCGGTTTCGATAACTTCCTTCAAATAAACTTCGACCGGCAAGCCTTTGATTCAGCGTTAATAAGAATCTGTTTTGCAAAATTGGGATTTATTTCTGTCGTCTGCATCATTTTTCTTCCTCAAAAATGCTCGTTTGTAATTTTTCTCCGTAAAGTTTTCTCTGGACGAAATCAATATATTCCTCAGATTCAATAGTTCTAGTTGTTTCTAAACTTGCACTTGGAAAAAATTCTCCTAAATACGGAATTTTGGGAATAAGGGGAATGACAAATTTGAGTTTTGTTTCCCATTTTCCCTTTTTGACTTCTTCAAATTGTTTCTTTTCTTCTTGGCTAAGTTTTGAAATTTCACTTTGAACTTTTGCAATTACCAGATTTGCAAATTGCTCCATCATTTGCTCGTGATTTTCATCAATTTTTGACGAGAGCATATCAATTTTTCTCTCAATATTTTCAAGATATTCAACTGATTTTAATTCTTTAGCCTCAACATTTTGCTTTTTGTCCAAACAAAATGTCTTGATCAACTTTTCAGATGAAAGGGGTTGCCAACTTTTGAGACGCATATTTTCTTGAGCATCAATAAGTGTGTATTTTAGCCAGTTTAAATGCGGCAATTCAGCCTTTATTCTCTCAATGGCTTTAACAGATTCTGGAGTTCCCTTGTTTTTTAGATACTCTAGTAAAGAATTTCTCCAAGAGCCTGTTTCTTCTCTTGGTCCAACTAAGTGCGCCATACTTTCTCCTGAAAAATCAGGGTCTTCGTTTTGTGGATATTGCTTTGAAAGCCAGATGAACAAATCTGCTGTTTGCTGTTCAGGTAAATTCCCAACGCCATATCTTCCAAATCGGAAGACACCAGATTCAACGA
>DATHTS010000089.1:0-4645 GCA_035462935.1 Pyrinomonadaceae bacterium | reverse complement strand
CGGCTGAGTTGGCGGAAAAATTTAAAACTCCGCTTTTTGTTTTCAGCGAGCAGAGGATAAAACACAACTTTAATCGCCTAAAGGAAATCGAATGCGTAATTGATTGCCCTTTGAAAATCTGCTATGCGGCGAAAGCCAATTCAAATATGGCGATTTTGCGTGTAATTCGGGATGCCGGAAGCGATTTGGAAGTAAATTCCGGCGGTGAGCTTTGGAAGGCTTTAAAAATCGGTTTTACGGGCGAACAGATTATTTTTAACGGGACGAGCAAAGAGATTTGGGAAATCGAAGATGCGATAAATGCCGGAATTTACGCGATTCAGGTTGATTCGCTTCTCGAATTATCCTTGATTGAAGAAACCTCTCGAAAATTAAACAAACGCGCTAATGTTTCTCTCAGATTAGTTCCTGAAATCGAAACCAAAACACATTCGGGTTTGCAGACCGCGCTTTTGACTTCCAAATTCGGAATGATGCCGGATGAAGCCTTATCCGCATTTCACATCTATAAAGATTCAAAATTTTTAAATCTGTGCGGAATTCACCTGCACATCGGCTCGCAAAACCCCGAATCCGAACCTTACGCCGATGCTTTAAGAACCCTTTTCGAGAATCTCGTGCAGATTTACAAAGAAACGGGAATAAAATTGTCGCACCTGAATCTGGGCGGCGGTTTTCCGGTCAATTATCTGCGCGATAATTCTCACGCGATTGAATTTCCGCAAGCCCAGCGCGAAATGTTTTCCGCCGATTTAGAGCCTAGTGAGGTTTTGGCTAATGCCTGGCGCATCGTTAAAGAAACTGCCGCTAGTGCAAATGCTTCAAATCTTTTGGAAAATATTTCCCTTTTAATCGAACCGGGCAGAAGCATCATTGCCGACGCGGGTGTTTGTTTAACGACGGTTAGAAATATCAAAGAACGCCCGATTCGTGATTTCAGATTCCAAATTTCAGATTCCAAATCAGAAACCAATCTGGAATCTGGAATCTGGAATCTGGAATCTGAAAATGACATTTGGCTGCTTACGGATGCCGGTTTCAACATTCTGCTCTCGATGGAAACTTACAAGTGGTATTATCATCTGATTAGCGCGGAGCGCGCAGGCGAAGCGCATAATTTTCCCTATAAGCTAGCCGGACCGCTCTGCGACGGCGGCGATGTTTATTTTGATATTGATGGACAGCAGCGTCTGCCTGATTATCGCCTTCTACCTGAAAATGTTCAGCCGGGCGAAGTTTTAGCGCTTCTCAACTGCGGCGCGTATTCCATCGCGCAGATGTCTCAATATAACGGGAGATTTCTTCCGGCAATTGTTCTGATTCGGGAAAACGGCGAAATCGAATTAATCAGGAAACGCGACGATTTCGCGGATTTAATCACGAATGAAGTGTATTAGGCATTGATTCCTTCAATAAAATTTGGAAGATAAATTGATTTTTTTTTTCGTTTTCTTAGCCGATATATTGATTTTTTCTTCATCTTATCTTATTATTTGCAAGAATCGTCAACCCCTTCTCTAATTATTTTTTTAATTTATGTCACGCGAAAACGAAGAATTCGAAGCTGAGGAAGCCGCACCCGTTTCTTCCGAAGTTGAAAAAACAACCGAACCCGAATCGCCCAAACGCTCGCGTCTGCCGATTTACGTTGTCAGCGGTATTATCGGACTGTGCCTGGTTATCGGCTTGTCCTGGTGGATTTATGCACGGCAGTTTGAAAAGACCGACGATGCTTTTATCGAGGGCAATATCTCGCTGATTACACCCAAAATCGGAGCTCACGTCGAGAAAGTTTATGTCGAGGAAAACCAGTTTGTCCGAAAGGGCGATTTGTTAATCGAGCTTGACAACCGCGAAACCGGAGCTGCATTGGAACTGGCGAAGGCAAAGCTGCAAATGGCTATTGCGCGAAAATCCAGAGCTATGGCTAATTATGAATTGTCGCGGAAAACAACGCGCGCCGATTTAACGCAGGCTTCTTCGAGCCTGGTTTCCGCTCAAAAAACGGTCGAGCAGACGCGGCTTGCCTCCGATTCAAAAATGAATTCCGTCGAGCAGGCGAAAAATCAGGCGAAAACCGCCGAAGCCAACCTTCTCCACGTTCAATCGCAAATTCCGGCGGCGGAAGCGGCTCTGGAACAGGCGCGGGCGCAGGTTCCGGCGGCGCAGACCAAATTTGAAAACGCGCAATCGGAATACCGTCGTTCGGAACAATTATTCGCTTCGGGCGATTTTTCACGGCAGAATTTGGAAAGAGACAACCGCGAGCTGAGCGACGCGCGGGCGAATTTTATCTCCGTTCAAAAACAAGCCGACATCGCCGAGGCGCAGCTTAATTCGCTAAAGCGCCAGGTCGAAGTCGAAAAATCGCGCGTCAACGAAGCCCGGAACGGCATCACAGCCGCCGAAAACAACTATCTTCAATCTCTCTCGCAGATAAACATTGCTTCTTCGCAAGCCGAAGAGTCAAAGGGAAAAATGCTCGGAGCGGACGTTCTGCCCGAACAAATGGCGATTAACGACTCGGAAATTCTGACGGCGGAATCCGAAATCGCGCAGGCGCAGGCGGCTGTAGATCACGCCGAGCTCGAGCTTTCTTACACAAAAATTTATGCGCCGCAGGACGGCTATGTTTCCAAAAAATCGGTTGTCGAAGGTCAGCTTGTGCAAACCGATCAGGCTTTGATGTCAATTTCCCTGCCCGGCATTTGGGTCGTCGCCAATTTCAAGGAAACGCAAATCGAAAGAATGCGCGTCGGTCAGCCGGTCGAAATTTATGTTGATGCTTATCCGAACATCACTCTTCGCGGCAGAATCGAGAGCTTTCAGGTCGGAACAGGCTCGCGTTTCAGTGTCCTTCCGCCGGAAAATGCCACCGGAAATTTTGTCAAAGTCGTGCAGAGAATTCCCGTAAAAATCGTATTTGAGGATTTACCTGACGAAAAAATCCTGCTCGCTCCCGGAATGTCGGTCGTGCCGAAAGTCAGAGTCAGGTAGGCGAAGCGAATGCAAATTAGAAGAATAAGCGGGCGAACTTTCAGCCTTTCCCGAACTACAAATGCGGACTAATCGAAAAACGGTATTTTGATTTCTTATTTGCTTCAGCTATGAACACAGATTCCTCAAATACTGAAACCGCGACATCAGCCGTCCCAAACCCGTATTTCCAAATCTTCGTCCTGACGCTGGCGACATTTATGGCAACGCTCGATGCGACGGTCGTTACCGTGTCGCTGCCGAAAATGGCGAGCGATTTGTCATCCACACCGACCGAAGTTATCTGGACCGTCAGCGCCTATATCGTCGCAATGGCGGCGATTTTGCCGATCAGCGGGTGGATTGCCACCTATTTCGGGCGCAAAAATTATTATATGTTTTGCGTTGTCGGCTTTACCGTCACATCGCTTTTGTGCGGTTTGGCGCAAAGCCTCGAATCGCTCGTTTTTTTTCGCGTTCTGCAAGGCTTAACGTCGGGCGGTCTGGCTTCGAGCGAACAGGCAATTATTGCCGACATTACGCCGCAGGAAAAACTCGGTCGCGCCTTTTCGATTTACGCTTTCGGCGTTTCTTTCGCTCCGATTCTCGGTCCGACGCTCGGCGGTTTTATCACCGATACGCTGAGCTGGCACTGGATTTTCTTTATCAATCTGCCAATCGGGATTGTCTCGCTGATTTTAACGGGTTTATTCGTAAAGGAATCTGAGGCGGCAAAAGAAGCGTCAAGGGAATTTCGCCGCAGCGGAAAAGCCGTTGACTGGCTCGGAATTATCCTTTTCGTTACAGGAATCGCAGCGCTCGTACTTGTGCTGGAAAAAGGTCCGAAAGAGGGTTGGTTCGATTCGGATTTTGTGCTTCTCCTCGCCGCCTATTCTTTTTTCGCGCTGCTCATCGGAATTACCTGGGAATATTATCATGAAAAACCGGCGGTTGATGTTTTTATACTAAAACATCGCGGTTTTACCGGGGCGCTGATTCTGGCTTTAACGGCTGGTTTCGTTATTTCCGGCACAAATTTTCTAATTCCTTTCTTTTCCCAGACTTTGCTCGGCTACACGGCGATGGACGCGGGAATGATTTCGCTGCCCGGCACAATTGTGCAATTGATAGGAATCCAGATTGTCGGTTATCTGGCTGATAAATTCGAGATTCGCAGGCTGATTCTGTTCGGACTAGTTTCTATGATTTTTTCGATCTGGTATTTTGCGACCTTAAATCTCGATGCCAGTTTTTACGATTTGTCGGTAGCCAGAACTTTACAGCTTTTCAGTCTGAGTTTTCTGGCTGTTACGGTCAATACCGCCGCTTATTACGGTTTGCCGCCGGAGAAAAATAACAGCGCGGCGGCTTTGTTGAATCTGGCGAGAAACATGGGAATGAGCTTCGGAATCGCGCTCACTTCAACGCTGGTCGCCCTGCGAACACAAACTTATATCAATAACACCGGCTATCACACAACCGAGCTAAACCCGAATTACACCGAAGCCGTGAAAAAAATCGCGCAGTCTTTGCAGGAACACGGCTTAACGGCGGCACAGGCGGCGGCGAAAGCCAAAGCAATGATCTGGGAAAGGGTCATCGAACAATCAACGATGAACGCCATCATTGATGCCTTTATGCTTTACATAGTTCTGCATATCTGCGTCAT
>DATHTS010000088.1:0-4799 GCA_035462935.1 Pyrinomonadaceae bacterium | reverse complement strand
AAGCCGCCGATAAAATTACTTCCTTGGGCAGGGAGTTTGGAAAATTAAGGGAACTAAAGACTAATGGCAATGAGCTAACTTTAGAACAGCAAAAACGATATGCCGAACTTGATGAACAACTTATAGCTGCCAGCCGCAATTTTGAAAATTATCGGATTGAACTTGCCAAAAAATTTCCCAAGCGTTTCAACATAGAAAAAGAATTCAAGGGAAATGAAGTCTGGAAGGCAGATCTGGAAGGCTGGAGCAAGGAAACGGGTGAAAACATAGTTTACGTCTATACTCTGGTCGGCAAAGACCGTTACCATGCTATTGTCTATGCGCCTTACACCCAAACACATAGCAAAACGGAAATTAAAGCCAAAGATTTGAATGCGAAAATTTTTGAATTTCGTAACGAACTAAAGACACTGAACAAAGACCCGCGCCAACTTGGGAAAGAGCTTTACGATATTTTGATAAAACCGATTGAGCGGCAGCTTGAAGGCACAGAGGCGAAAACCATTCTCTGGTCGCAGGACGGAAATTTGCGGCTCGTGCCGCTTGCCGCTTTGTGGGACGGCAAGCAGTATTTCGGGCAAAAATATCAGAACGTAACGGTTACGTTGGCAAGCCGCTCGCGACTCGGCAAACCGGTTTCAAAAAATTGGCTGGTTTTGGGGTTGGGCGTTTCCGAAGGCAAAAAAGTTAAAGACCCGAATGGAACGCGGGACATCGTTTTCGATCCTTTGACCGCCGTCCGCGACGAATTGCTGACAATCGTCAAAACCACGCCCGACGAAAGCGGCGTTTTGCCGGGCAAACGTTTCTTAAATTCCGTATTTACAAAACGCGAGCTGAAAAACCAGCTTCCTGGCAATTACAAAGTTGTCCACATCGCATCGCATTTCAGCCTATATCCGGGTGATGAGACAAATTCATTTCTACTTTTGGGCGACGGAGACATTTTGACAGTGAACCAACTTCGCCACAACCAACAGCTTTTTGTAGGCGTGGAATTGTTAACGCTCTCGGCGTGCGACACGGCGATTGTCGAAAAAGACTCGACGGGCAAGGAAATCGAAGGCTTCGGTTACGTCGCGCAGGATGAAGGAGCGCAAGCCATCCTCGCCACGCTCTGGAAAGTGGCGGACGAAAGCACGCAGATTTTTATGAGCGAATTCTACCGCCTGCGCGCCGAACATCCCGAAAAAAACAAAGCCGAAATCATCCGCCTCGTGCAAAAGGAAATGATCGAAGGAAAAATTGACGCAAAATACACGCACCCGTATTTCTGGTCGCCGTTTGTACTGATAGGAAATTGGAGATAGAAATAAAAACGTTTTCAGTTCAAATTTTGAACAACTAAATTCTGCCAATAATCAGGAGAAAGAAATGATCAAGATCAGACATTTATTTGGATGTTTTGTATTGTCAATTACAGCTTTGATTATCACCAAAGCGCAAACCGAAGAAATCAAACCGCTTCTGCCTGAGCAAACCATCCAACGCGAACTCGCGGGCGGTCAAACTCACAAATATAAGATTGAAGCCAAAGCAAACGAATTTCTGCAAATTAAAGTCGAGCAGAAAGGCATTGATGTCGTGGTCAGGCTCTTTGATAAAGACGGTAAGCAATTGGCGGAAATGGACAGCCCGAACGGGGATCGAGGACCTGAGATTTTGATGTATATTACCGCCGAAGCAGGAGTTTATAGGGTTGAAGTCGGCAGTTCGGAAGCCAATACGAAAAAAGGAGATTACACGATTTTTCTGGAAACTCCGCGAGCGGCAACGGAAAAAGACAGAAAAGCTCTGCAAGCCAAGATAGTTTTTGGTGAAGCACAGGCTTTCTTCAGTCAAAGAACTGTAAAATCATTCCAAGAAGCGCGAGAAAAATTTCTGACGGCACGCGGCTTGTATCAGGAAAGCGGCGAAAAAAGCGCTGAAGCTCAATCATTGGTTTTCGCGGGACGCATCTCGGATGTTTTAGGCGAAAAAGACGCGGCGTTACGATATTACGAAGCGGCGCTGCCGCTTTTTCAAGAACCGGATAAATTTCTGAAAGCCACAACGCTCAACAACATCGGAAAAAGCCACATCGACCTGAAAAATGAGCAGAAAGCGCTTAATTATTTGGAGCAGGCATTGCCGCTTTTCCGTGATCTTAAACATAAAAATGGTGAAGCCTATACACTCCAAAATCTTGGTCTGGCATATTCCGGTTTAAGAAAAAATCGGGAAGCACTACAGTTTTATGAGCAGGCACTGCCGCTTTTTCGTGCCGTCGGAGATAAAGGCGGTGAAGCCGTCACGTTCGTTAATAAAGGTAAGGTCTTTTTTGATTTGGGAGACAATCAGAAAGCTTTGGATTTTTATCATCGGGCATTACCGCTTTTCTGCGCTATCCAAGATAAAGACGGTATGGCTACAGTGCTCAACAATATCGCTGTAATTTATAAGAATTCCGGTGAATTGCAGAGAGCGAAAGATTTATTCGATCTCGCCCTGCCGCTTTCTCGGGCAGTTGGAAATCGCTTCCTAGAAGCTACTGCGCTGAATCACATCGGCTTCATCTATATTGATCTAAAGGAAGAAGAAGAGGCATTAAAAAACCTAACCGAAGCGCTCCAGATTTTCCGCCTTATTGCAAATAAAGAAGGAGAAGCCCATACATTGATTAATATCGGGAAAGTTTATGATAATTCGAATAAGCCAACAGAGGCGCGAGAAAAATATGAGCAGGCTTTGTTGATATTTCGTGAAATTGATCATAAAAACGGTATGGCAATAACGTTCAACAATATCGGCATCATTTATTTTTATCAGAATAATCCCCAAAAAGCGCTGGAAAATTACAGTAAAGCATTATCCCTTTTTCGTGAGACGGGCGATACCGGAAGTGAAGCCGCAACAATGGGTAATATTGGAATAGCTTATGTTTATTTAATGGACATACGCAGAAGTTTAGAACATTTTTATAGTTCGCTGCAGCTATCCCGCGCTGCCAACAGAAGAGAGCAGGAAGCTATGGTGTTGAACTATTTAATGCGAGTGTGGGATGCGCGGGGTGACCGCAAAACAGCCATTTTTTACGGCAAACAATCGGTTAATAAATATCAGGAATTGCGGCAAAACATAAAGGGATTCGATAGAGAGTTTCAAAAAAGTTTCCTGATCAAGGTTCAAGAGCCGTATCATAAACTAATCGAATTATTGATTATAGAAGAACGCTTTCCCGAAGCCGAGCGAGTTGTGCGAATGCTGAAAGAAGAAGAATATTTTGAATTTGTCAGCCGCGACGGCAGCGTAATTTCGTCTTTAGATGAGCGAATCAATCTCACTCCGGGGGAAAAGCAAGCGGCTGAACGATATGAAAAACTGGCTTTCGAAATTGAGCAAATCGGAAAAGAATACGAAAATCTCGAAAAGCGGAAAGCCCTCGAGTCAGACGAACAGGCTAAAATCACAAGCGAAAGGCAGACGGAATTAAATAAAAAGCTGGAAACGGCTTTATTGAAACTGAGAACTTTTCTTGTTAAATTTGGCGAAACCTTTGCTCAAAAAGAAACCAACCCCCAAAAAGTCGAACAAAGCTCACAGGCGATAATTAAAGAATGGAACGACCCGCACACGGCTGTTATCGTCACCATTTTCGGAGAAGATAATCTCAGCGTGATTGTGACAACTTCGGAATCTCAGCGCGGATATGTGATAAACATCTCCGAAAACGAATTGAAAAAACTCGTTGGCGATTTTCGCTCCGCCCTTGTTTCCAGAGGCAATGTCAAGCCCGCCGCGCAAAAGCTTTATAATGTTTTGGTCAAACCGTTGGAAAAAGATTTGGAAAAGATAAAAGCGCGGACTATGGTTTGGTCTTTGGACAAGTTTTTGCGGTATGTGCCGGTGGCGGCTTTGTGGGATAAAGACAAAGGTTATGTGGCGGAAAATTACGCGAGTGTTGGTCTCGCGCTCGCCAGCCGCGAAAATCTCGCTTTTCGTCCCGAAAATAAAAACAGTTGGCAGGCGCTCGGCGTTGGCGTGTCGGAAAAAAGTGGAGATTTGCCCGCGCTCAGCTATGTCCCCGAAGAGCTGCAAGCCATTGTGCGCGAAACATCCGCCGAAAATAAAAAACAAGAATTCGGAATAATCGAAGGTCGGCGGCTTTTGAACAGGGAATTTACTTACGATAGCTTTGTTAAAAATTTAGGCAAATACCGTTTCACGCACGCTGCCTCGCATTTCAGTTTTATTCCCGGCACGAAAGCCGAAGGATTGAATTCATTTCTGCTTTTGGGTAACGGTGAGAAATTAACATTGGCGCAGGTGCAGAATTCAGAAAAGATTTTTAACGGCATCGAGCTTCTGACGCTTTCGGCGTGCGACACAGCATACGGCGGCAAAACCGCAGACGGACGCGAGATAGAAGGCTTCGGGGTTCTAGCCCAAAGGAAAGGCGCAAGGGCAATTATGGCGACGCTCTGGCGCGTGAATGACGAAAGCACAAGATATTTTATGGTTGATTTTTACGATTTTTACAAAAAGTCAGAGATGACAAAAGCCGAAGCCTTACGTCAAGCACAGCTTGCGATGATAAAAGGCGGAGAATTTGCTCATCCGTATTTTTGGTCGCCGTTTATTCTGATTGGAAATTGGCGGTAATCAGTTGGCGAAAAATTTATTTGTGTTGAGCAGCGGGTTACGACAATTTATTTTGCAAAATTCTTAATCCAGCAAGATACCGTAAATACCGACCGGCAAATTAAAAACCGCTTCATTCGCAGCGATAATCATTTCGCCCTGCCGCGTAAAACACAGCC
>DATHTS010000087.1:0-1675 GCA_035462935.1 Pyrinomonadaceae bacterium | reverse complement strand
AGCTTTTGTTTGACAAAATCATTGACCGGCATCGGCTGGCTGAGCGGATTTTCAGGGTCTTTCATTCCGGTTTGAATCAAAATATGCCGCGCGTCAAAAGTGCGTTTTGCCTGACCGTCAGCTCCTTTGGTTTCACCTTTTTTCTCTAATTTAATGATGTGATAACCGAATTTCGATTCGACCAGATTCTCGGCGATTTGTCCGGGTTCGAGCGAAAAAGCGACGGTTTCAAATTCCGGCACAAACGAGCCTTCCGTAATTCCTTCATAAAGCCCGCCTTTATCCTTGCTGCCCGGGTCTTCGGAAAATTCTTTCGCCAATTTCGCAAAATCCTCGCCGCCTTTTACGCGCTGCAAAATCTCTTCGGCTTTGACTTTTTTCTCCGCCGTGTTGTTAATTTCAGGATGCTCTGCGAGATATTTCTGCACGTCTTCATCGGTTACTTTGGTTCGCTCTTCGAGATTCTTTTGAGCGTAAGTCCGAGCCAAAAATTGCGCTTGCTGCAACTTGGTCTGCAATTCGACTTTTTGCCAGAATTCCGCGCCTAATTCACCGCGTTTCGCTTCCGCTTCGGCGGCGGCAATGCGCGTTTTGGCATAATATTCTTTAGCCTGCTTCATTTCTTCCTCGGAAATCTCCCGGTCTTTCGGCATTTGCCCGCCTTCTTTCGCTAAATTGACTTTGGCATCCAAAAACTTCTGAAACGCCTGCTCGCGTTTTCCAGCCGTATTTTCGCCCAAACCGATTTTATCCCAAAATCCCGTTTTGCCGTCCGTCGCCGCCCAAAATTGATTTACCTGTTCTTCGGTTATCGAACTAAACGGCGGCGCTTGTTCTTTATCCTTGTTCTGGGTTCGGTCGTAATTAATGGCAATAATCTCGGTTCGGACATTGTCCATCTCGCGCTTGATGTTCTCCTGATTGGTCAAGCCTTCTTTTTTAGCTTGATTGGCGATTGCAAACAATTCCTGCACATTATTCGCCAATTCTTTTTTCGCCTCCGGGTCTTGCGCCAATTTTTGAAGCATCATCGGATTGACTTCCTTCATCAGCAATTCCATTTCTTCCTTGCTGATGCGGCTGACGGGTTCATAACCGCTCAAATTATTCCCGCTGGTTTTTTTCAAAACCGCATACGTAATCCCGCCAAGCAAAGCTAAAATCAATACAACCAACGCCACCGATACAAATCTATTTTTCTCTTTCGGCTGGTCTAAGCTCGTTTTTACTGTTTCTTGTTCCATATTTTTATTTTTGTCGGCGGTGTTTTCGGCACTTCGGACAAATCCTTTTATTAAATTTTATTTTATTAAATCGCGTTGCAGAAAGTTAATTTCCTATTTAATCAAAAAGAAACTCTCTTTTTTCAACTATCAATTATCAACTTTCCACTATCAACTATTTCGCAATAAATTAATTTCCAATTAAATCCTTGAAAATTTTGTCTATACGATTTCAAACTTGATAACTTACTTGTTTTCCTGAACTAATTCAAGCAAAACCCCATTCGCCGACGAAGGATGAACAAACGCGACCAGACAGCCTTCCGCCCCGATTCTCGGTTTTTCATCAATCAAACGCGCTCCTTCACGTTTTAGCCGCGCCAAAGCTTCCTCGATATTTTCCACCTCGACGGCGATATGATGAATCCCGCCCCCGCGTTTTTCCAAAAATT
>DATHTS010000086.1:0-5054 GCA_035462935.1 Pyrinomonadaceae bacterium | reverse complement strand
CATCACGGAGTTGATGGTGTTGATGAGCGAGAGGGCGTCGGCCCCGCCGCGGGCGGCCGCGCGGGCCGGCGGGTTGATGGCCGTCACGTTGGGCGTGAGCTTGACGATGACCGGGATGGTCGCCACCTCCTTGACCCACTCGGTCACCATGCACGTGTAATCCGGCACCTGCCCCATCGCCGCGCCCATGCCGCGCTCGCTCATCCCGTGCGGGCAGCCGAAGTTCAGCTCCACGCCGTCGGCGCCCGTGTCCACCACGCGCTTCACGATCTCGTGCCACGCCTCGCGCTTCGACTCGACCATCAGCGAGACGATGACCGCATTGTTCGGATATTTCTTTTTGCATTCGTAAACTTCCTTTAAATTTACGTCAAGTGGTCGGTCGGTAATCAATTCGATGTTGTTAAGTCCGATCATCCGCATCGCGCCATGATCAATCGAAGCCAGCCGCGACGAAACATTGACAATCGGCTCGCCCAGAGTCTTCCAAACCGCGCCGCCCCAGCCCGCGTCAAACGCGCGCTCGACCATCGAACCCATATTCGTCGGCGGCGCTGAAGCGAGCCAGAAAGGATTCGGCGATTTGATTCCTGCGAAATTTACACTTAAATCTGCCATAATAGTCCTTTTATTTCAGGTTAATTTATTCTAAGTTTGACCGGAATTTCAGTTACAACCTGTTTACTGGTATTGATTATCGAAATATTCCAGTCTCCAATGGAAATGTTTCGCGGTATTCTAATTAACATTTGAGTTAAAGAAATTTGTGTTGAAGGCTTTAGAACAACTTTTTGCCCTTCATTCTCCAGAATTACCTGCAATTCATCAGCCGAACCGAGGAAATAATCGCCGTTAATCTGCAAATTTTCATCCCGATTTATGGAAAAAAATTCCGGCGAATCATTACCGATATAAAAATGCTCGTTGAAATTTCCGAATTCGAAGCTTTTTTGTAAAAACTCGCTCTTTTGGAAATCAAATTTCCGGTCAAATTTCCAATCAGTAAACTTTCCACCTTTCCAAAACCGAGTAAATATTTCCAATTGTCCATCCTTAATTTTTCCCGAAATCGGCGCTTCGGGATTAAAACCGAAAGTTACCGGCAAAATGGCAATCACACTTCCGTTTTGTTTGAACATCGCCTCCGCCCGCAAAGGAATGTTTAAAAAACTCCATACTTTTGGTTTAACAGGACTTTCTGCAACCTCATATTCGATGGGTTTTGACCACTCCGACACTTCTTTGTTTCTCCAAACCCGATTTTGAATTTCGATTTTTCCAGCCGTAAAAGATTTTGGTATCTGCACTATAATATTTTTGAAATCTTTTACAAAAGAAGTTTGTTCCTGAATGCCTTGTCGCAGAAGAAATTCGATTTTTGCTGCTTTATCCAAAGCTTTATCGCCTGTATAAACCACTTCAAACCACTGACCGACTGCTACAGATTCCAAATCTTCCGGCAAGATGTGAAGCGGAACGGCAGTTCTTTTAACTTTAAATGTTAGTGAATTGCTCGCCTGAGAAAGTCCGCTTCGGTTTTCGATAACTTTAAATTCGACTTGACCATCGGGTATTTCATCTCCGAGAACGAAGGCGCTCGTTTCTGCTGATGAAGTGATGTCCAGTTTCAAACTATGTTTTTTTCCATTTATATCCAGTAGTTCTATCGTATCACTCACGTTGAAGCCGATTCCGTCAATCCAGATATGCTCTCCCGGTATTGCAATAGAAGGACTGATCGAAACGAGTTTCGGCGGCTTTGCCAGCGGTAATACCTCGACCGTGAACGGCAGGCTTTTTTGTTCATCATACACAATAATTATTTGATACTTTCCCGGTAAAACCTCTTCGGGAACAAAAACATTCAATTCCTGCAATCCGTTAGAGAGATTAGCCGTTTCCCATGAACCGCCGTTTGCGTTTGTTATCAGTTCATTTGCATTTTGTAAAAAAATAACTTTAACTTTGCTTGATTCGTTTATTCTCAAACGATAACCCTCGATTTTCAGAGCCATTCCGGGCGTAATTTCTTTCGGCTCGATATTTGATATTTCGGGAAGACTTTTTTTATTGGCGTTTACGGTTTCTTGAGCTGTAACTAATTGGGCAAATACATAACAAACAATTAAAGAAATTCTTAAAGTGTAATAAAAAAGTTTCATTCTGAATTTTTCACCTCCCGTCCGTGAAATTTACACTTAAATCTGCCATAGTTTTTTACCTAATTTTAAATCTGCTTCGATACAATAAATAATAAAGCGAAAGCGAAGCTAAAACTACTGAAAGAGCTGAAAATGGATGATATTTTGTTTCCGGTTGGATTGAGTAAGCACAAAAACTTATTTCGGAGTTTTCAGAGCTTGCAGTTTCAACCGTCGAAATTTGTTTCACTTCATTTTGTATTTTAATTGTTTTGAAATCTTTATTAGGCTTAACACCTCTTTTCAGAAGTTTTTTAATTTCAGTTAAGTCCTCAAGTGAACGAAAATCTTTCGATTGAATTTCTCCACTTTCATTAAGAGTCAGAAGAAAAATACCTTTTTCATTTTCAATTCTTCTGTGCGAACCCATCACGCAGGCAAAAGTTTCAGCGTAATTTAGCTGAAGCCTGTTACCGGCTTCAAGCACAGAACCATACGCAGTTTTGACATTTCCGGCAATAAACTGTTCGACAAAAATTTCACCTTTCCCGTAAGTACCATTTTCTTCGACTTTTTCCGAAATGTTTTTCAAAGTTCCGATAATGATTAAATCACTGCCTTTGACCGCTTCATCTAACGGAATAAGCATTAATTTAGAAAACGAGACGGAAGAAAAAGCTAAAACAACAACCAGCGCGCTTAATAAATTTTTCATAAACTCTCCTTTTTAAGTTTTATTTGATTAGACAGCCAAACAGCTAAAAAGTTCCTGGTCCGTCTTCTACCGGCATCATATTTTCGGCGTCCGGTTCGGGTTTATGCTTGATGCCCGGAACGGGATGCTCGGCGGTTTCGGGCGATTCTTTCGCTTCTTTTTCTTCTGTTGTTTCTTTTTCTTCCGTTATTAAATCTTTTTCATCTTGCATAAAATTTTCTCCATTACCTGAACGGATTTTAGTTTTATTTCCAAAATCCAAAATTCAAAATCAAACTATTTTACGGATAAGTATAAGGCGCTTGAATTCCGAGCGGAATGCCTAATGCCCAATAGATGAGCAGGAAAATTATCCAAACGACTAAAAACGTGACCGAATACGGCAGCATCATTGAAACGACCGTTCCGATACCTGTATTTTTGACGTATTTTTGGGCAAAAACGACGACGAGCGGGAAATACGGCATCAGCGGCGTTAGGATATTTGTGCAGGAATCGCCGATGCGGTAAGCGGTTTGCGAAAGTTCGGGCGAAATGCCTAACTGCATCAGCATCGGCACGAAAATCGGGGCGAGCAACGCCCATTTTGCCGAAGCCGAACCGACTAAAAGATTGACCAGACACGACAAAAGAATGATTCCGACAATCGTAACCTGTCCCGGCAAGCCTAAATCCCGCAAGAAGTTCGCTCCTTTTACCGCCAGCAAAGCGCCGATGTTTGACTGTGCGAAAGCGGCGATAAACAACGAAGCGAAAAACGCCAAGACGATGTAATAACCCATCGTACTCATCGAATGGCTCATTCCCTTGATGATGTCGCGGTGGCTGTCAACCGTTTTCGCAACATAGCCGTAAACCACGCCCGGAATTAAAAACAAAATAAAAATCAAAGGCACGATTGCCATCATCAAAGGCGCGGTCGAAGCGGTCAGCTGCGGCGGATTTTGTTCGGCAGTTTCGAGAAATGCGGCGGAATAAGTTTTCGCCGGTTCTTCGCCGAGTTTGCTTTTCAATTCGGTTTCAAACGCAGTTTTGGTAAATTCACGATTTTTCGACGCTTCAGCTTTTTTTAAAACGTCTTCGGGAATTCCGGCGGCTCTCAATTGTTCAAAAGAAGTATTGGTCAATTTGTAACCGACGGGCGAGCGCATCGGCGAGTTTTCGGGAATCGAAACCGCCGTTAAAATCGCCAAACCGATCAGCACGGAAGCCAATGCCGCCCAAAGTCCGCGTTTTTCCTTCGCTCCGAGTTCTTCCATTTTCGGCATTTCGTCAGGGTTGCCGTCAACCTCGACCCTCTTCAAACGCGGTTCGACAATTTTATCGGTTACATACCAACCGATTAACATTATCACGATGGTTGAAGCCGACATAAAAAACCAACTGCTTAAAGGATTTACCGTCCGCGAAGGGTCAATAAACTGCACTGCCGCCTGCGTGATTCCCGAAATCAGAGGGTCAAGCGAAGACGGGATAAAATTCGCGCTGAAACCGCCCGAAACGCCTGCAAAGGCGGCGGCAATTCCCGCGAGTGGATGTCTTCCGGCAGAATAAAAAATCACCGCGCCGAGCGGAATCACCAAAACATAGCCCGCGTCAGCCGCCAGATTGCTGATGATGCCGACCAAAACCAACATCGGCGTTAAAAGACTCTTGGATGTAAAACTCAAAAGCCACTTGAGCGAAGCGTTTATAAAACCCGTATGCTCCGCCACCCCGACGCCGAGCAAAGCAACCAGCACAATACCGAGCGGATGAAAATCGGTAAAAGTCTTGACCATTGTGGACAAAAAGGCGGCAATCGCCGTTCCAGTCAACTGATTATTGATGGCAATCGGCTGCTTGGTCATCGGGTGGATTTCCGTAAAAGCGACATTCGACAAAATCGCCGATAAAATCCAGACGACAAACAGTAAAATCAGAAACAAAGCCGCCGGATCAGGAAGTTTATTTCCGATTGTTTCGATGGCATTTAACGCTTTGTCAACAAAACCCGAAGGTTTTCCATTATTTCCTTGGTTGTTCGCTTGGTTGGTTTCTGTTTCCATAGTTTTTCTTTCCCTCGCCGGTTCAACAAAAAATAAATTCTAGTGCTGCCTGATTTCCGCCCTTTCTTCGATTTGAGGCACGCGCGCTCCGGCAAACTCGACTCGTTCGCCGGTCAAAACCAGATGAATTCCCTGCGCCGCATATTTTCC
>DATHTS010000085.1:0-6209 GCA_035462935.1 Pyrinomonadaceae bacterium | reverse complement strand
TGAGCGCGCCGGAAGAGGCGCACCTGAGCACTTTTTATATGCAGGATTCTCGCTCGGAAGCTGTAAAAAGGCGCGAACTTTTTATGATTGCCGCAACCTGGTCGGATATTGTGCGCGATAGAAAATTTAAAGTTCGAAATGAAAAATATCACAGATCGAATTGGCATTATGCCGACACTTTCTGGCGCGAGGAAAACGGGCAGGTTAAAATTTTGGAGAATTTCCCCGAAGATCACGGCAAAGCCACCGAGAAAATCGCCGAATTCACAAAACTGCTGCAAACTCCTTCCGCGCCCGACGCTGAAAAAGCGATTGGGCTTGCCTGGATTCTGCACTTGGTCGGCGATATTCACCAACCTTTGCACACCTCCGCGCGTGTAACCGAACTCGAACCGAAAGGTGATCAGGGCGGAAATTTATTTTCGCTAACGCCAAAAGACACGCCGCGCGAGAAAAGCGTGAATCTGCATTGGTTTTGGGATTCTATCCTGGAGAGAAACTTTCCGCGCAATGACACCTGCGACGGCGATTATATTCCAGTGCTTGCCGAAATGATTATGCGGAAACATCCCTTTTCGGAGATGCAAAACCGCTTGAATTTAGGCGAATTCAACGGGTGGCAGCAGGAAAATTTTCGTCTGGCGACGACCGATGTTTTTACGCCGACACTGATTCGCTACGAAATGCCTTCGGAAGGCTACAGGAAAAATGCGTATAGAATCGCGCAGCAGCAAATGGCTCTGGCAGGTTATCGTATAGGCGAGACGCTCAACCGGATTTTAGCCGCTCAGCCGACTGCGGAAACGACAACTGATAAATGAAACCACAGGAAATTCTTGATTATTTTGAAAGCCGGGAAACCGAAATTTTAGAGAAGATCGAGGCGCTCGTCGAAATCGAGTCTCCTTCAGGTGATTTGGAAGGAAATCGAAACGCGGTTGATTTTCTCACAGATGAAGCGCGAGAAATTTCGTTAGATTTTGAAATCGAGCGAGTTTTTGCCGAAGATTATGGCGAGCATTTCATTCTTCGCGCTTTTCCTTCTGATGAAAAACCGATTTTGCTTCTCGGACATACGGATACGGTTCATCCGCGAGGCGCGAAGGAAAGAAATCCGACGCGCGTTGAAGACGGGAAACTTTACGGCTGCGGCACATTCGATATGAAAGCAGGCTGCGTTTTGATGTTGGAGGCTCTGCGTTTTTTCTCGGAATCAAATCTAAAACCGCCGCGCCCGATCACGATTTTGCTTTCCTGCGACGAGGAAATCGGCAGTTTCAGCGGGCGCGAATTGGTTGAAAGGGAAGCCACGAAAGCCGAATTTTGTTTGATTTGCGAGCCTTCCGCTAACGGAAAAGTAAAAACCGGCAGAAAGGGAACGGGAATGTTTCGTCTCAAAACTTACGGAATTCCCGCACACGCCGGACTCGACCCGGAAAAAGGCGCTTCGGCAATTCTGGAAATTTCAAAGCAAATCGAAAAGCTCCACGCGCTGAATAAATTGGAAGAAGGAACAACCGTGAATGTCTGCACCATCGCGGGCGGGACGACGACAAACGTTATTCCGGCGGAAGCCGAATGCTCGATTGACGTAAGGTTTAAGACTCTTGCCGAAGCTGAGAGAATCGAGAAGGAAATTAAAAGTCTCATTCCTTTCGATAATCGCGTTTCGCTTGAAATTTTAGGCGCGGTAAACCGCCCGCCGTTGGAAAGAACCAAGAAAATCATTGCGCTTTATGAAAAAGCGCGTGAAATTGCTCAATCAATCAATTACGAACTCGGGGAAACCGAAGTCGGTGGCGCGTCGGACGGAAATTTTGTCGGAGCTTTAGGCGTTCCCGTTTTAGACGGTTTGGGCGTAAAAGGCGACGGCGCGCACACTTTGCACGAACATATTTGGGTTGAAGATGTTCCGAAACGCGCCGCGCTTTTGGCTCTGCTTCTGCTTGCCAAATAAAACAGGTTGTTTTCATCTTCGGTTTTTGCCTGCCATAATAAAAGTAATTTTTTGCGGTTTATAGTTTTATGTTTCAAGATTGGTGGGAAAAATTTGTTTGGGCAATCGGCGGAAGCGAAATTGATCCGGGTCTGTCGCCGTTAGAACTCATTCTGCGGACAATTGTTATTTATGTCGTCGGGCTTTTGATAATTCGGGTCGGAAAACGACGGTTTATGGGCAGTTTTACAACCTTCGATATTCTGCTCGGTTTTGTCGTGGGTTCGGTTATGAGCCGGGCAATCACCGGCACAGTGCGTTTTATTGATATGTTTATCGTTATTTGCGTGCTGGTCGGACTTCATTGGGTAATTGCCGTTATTTCTTTTTATTCAGATCGGTTGGGGAATTTTATCAAGAGTTCGGAGAGGAAGTTAGTGGTTGACGGTAAAATTATTGAAGAAGCGATGCAAAAAAGTAAAATCGGTAAAAACGACCTGATGCAAGCCCTCCGTGAAGAAGCTAATATTGAAGATGTTGAAGACGTAAAAACCGCTTATATCGAACGCGACGGAAATATTACTGTGATACCGAAGCGAGATGAGCCGCAGATAATTGAAGTTAAAGTTGAAGAAGGCGTGCAGACTGTCAGAATCGTTTTGGAGTAATTTAATCTGCTATGACTTTTCCGAAAGCATCAATAAAAAAACGCGCGCCGCGAAATCGCACGCTTGATTTGACCGAAACGGAAGCTGAATTTTTCAAAAAACGGCTGATTTATCTGAAAAAAAATTCTATTTTTGATGACTTCCAAAATCGCATAATCTGCGGCGACGCTTTTGAAGCGTTAAAAAAACTGCCGGAAAATTCCGTAGATTTGCTGTTTGCCGATCCGCCTTATAATTTGACAAAAGATTTCGGAGCGGAAAAATTTCGGCAGACTTCGCTCGGAGATTACGAAGATTGGCTTGATTCGTGGCTGAAAGACTGCGTCCGATTGTTGAAGGCGACGGCTTCCATTTACATCTGCGGCGATTGGCGTTCGGCGAGCGCGATTCAGAGAATCGGGATGCGTTATTTCAAACTGCAAAATCGCATAACCTGGGAGCGGGAAAAAGGGCGCGGAGCGAAGAAAAATTGGAAAAACGCGGCTGAAGACATTTGGTTTTTCACGGTTTCAGATGATTACGTTTTTAATCTCGAAAGCGTTAAAACAAAGCGGAAAGTGCTTGCCCCATACACCGAAAACGGCGAGCCGAAGGATTGGAAAAAATCGGAAAACGGAAATTTTCGCCTGACGCATCCTTCAAATCTCTGGACGGATTTGACCGTTCCGTTTTGGTCAATGCCTGAAAACACCGAGCATCCGACGCAAAAACCGGAAAAGCTTTTAGCGAAAATCATCCTCGCAAGCACGAATGAAGGCGATTTAATCCTAGACCCTTTTCTCGGAAGCGGGACAACCGCTGTTGTCTCCAAAAAGTTAAACCGCAATTTTATCGGTATCGAAGCGGATGAAAAATATTGCCTTTTGGCGGAAAAACGACTTGCTTCGGCGGAAAAGGATAAAACAATTCAGGGCTTTGCCAATGGGGTTTTTTGGGAGAGAAATTCACTGCCCGATAAATTTGAAACAGGAGAAGATTGAAGAATGTTATCTGATTTACAAATAGCGCAAGGCGCGGATTTGAAGAATATTTATGAAATTGCCGACCAAATGGGTTTAATGCCCGGCGATTTAGACCTTTACGGCAGCCCGCATATTGCCAAGCTTCGGCTCGAAGTTTTGGAAAAGGTAAAAGATCGCCCGGCGGGAAAATACATTGACGTTTCGGCAATCACGCCGACGCCGCTCGGCGAAGGCAAATCTACAACCTTAATCGGAATCGGCGAGGCGATGAAACATATCGGCAAAAACGCCGTTATAAGCCTCCGCCAGCCTTCGCAAGGTCCGACTTTCGGTATCAAGGGCGGCGCGGCTGGCGGCGGCTACGCGCAGGTCGTGCCGATGGAAACTTTCAATCTGCATCTGACGGGCGACATCCACGCGGTCGGCGCGGCGAACAATCTGCTCGCGGCGATGATTGACAACAAGCTGATGCGCGGAAATCCTTTGAACATTGACCCTTACAGCATCACTTGGCGGCGCGTGCTTGACACTGACGACCGCGCTTTGCGGCGAATCGTCATCGGTTTGGGCGGAAAACTGGAAGGCGGCGTTCCGCGTGAAACCGGTTTCGACATAACGGTCGCGTCGGAAGTGATGGCGATTTTGGCTTTGACAACCTCGCTCAAAGATATGCGCCATCGTTTCGGGCGCATTGTGGTCGGAATGACGGGTGATAAGCAGCCCGTAACGGCGGAAATGATCGGCGCAGCCGGCGCGATGACGGTTTTAATGCGCGACGCGCTGCGACCAAATCTGATGCAGACTTTGGAAAATACGCCCGCGCTCGTTCACGCCGGACCTTTCGCCAACGTCGCGCACGGCAACAGCAGCGTTTTGGCGGATTTAATCGGAATCCGTTGCGGCGAATATCTTCTCACCGAATCGGGTTTCGGCGCGGACATCGGGGCGGAAAAATTCTTTAACATCAAATGCCGTTACAGCGGTATAAATCCCGACGCCTGTGTTTTGGTGGCGACGGTTCGCGCGCTGAAAGCGCACAGCGGAAAATACAAAATCGTGGCGGGAAAGCCTTTGCCGCTCGGACTTTTGGAGAAAAATGTCGAGGATGTCGAAGCGGGAGCGTCGAATCTCCGCAAACAAATCGAGAACATCAAAATTCACGGCGTAACGCCGGTGGTTGCCATCAATGCTTTTGAGACCGATCACGATGAAGAAATCGAAGCTATTCGGCGAATCGCTCTGGAATCAGGCGCAATCGGCGCGGCGGTTTCGCGTCATTGGGCGGACGGCGGACGCGGCGCAATCGAGCTTGCAGAAATGGTTGTCGAAGCGGCGAACGAGCCGAGCGAATTTAAATTTCTTTATGACCTTGAGCAGCCGATAAAAGATAAAATCGAAGCAATTGCCGTGAAAATTTACGGCGCGCGAGACGTAAGCTACACGCCGCAAGCCGATCAGCAAATCCGCGATTACGAAGCGAACGGCTTTGGAAATCTGCCGATTTGTATGGCGAAAACGCATTTAAGCCTCAGCCACGACCCGAATTTAAAAGGCGCGCCGAGCGGTTTTACGCTGCCCGTGCGCGAAGTTCGCGCCAGCGTCGGAGCCGGTTTTATTTACCCGATTTGCGGCGATATGCGGACAATGCCCGCGCTACCGGCAAATCCTGCGGCGGAAAAAATTGATATTGACGAGAATGGAAATATCGTCGGGCTTTTCTAACAACTTATGAAAATCGCAACCTGGAATGTAAATTCAATCAACGTCCGGCTGGAGCAGGTTTTGGACTGGCTCGCCAAACACGAAACAGATGTTTTGTGTCTTCAGGAAACAAAATGCGTTGACGAAAAATTCCCGTTTGAAGAATTCCGAAATGCGGGCTACGAAACCGCTTTTACGGGCGAAAAATCTTATAACGGCGTGGCGATTCTTTCGCGGCACGAAATAAAAGACGTGCAGAAAAACTTTCACGACGATGAATTAACTGCGCCGAAACGCCTGATTGCGGCAACTGTAAAAGGCGTTCGCATCGTCAACACATACATTCCGAACGGAACGGAGCTTTGGTCGGAAAAATTTACTTTCAAACTTGATTGGCTTCACCGTCTCAGAAAATTTTTCGATGAAACCTGCGATGCAAACGGAGACGTTTTGCTGTGCGGTGATTTTAACGTCGCGCCTGATGAGAGAGATGTCTGGAATGTGCCGTTCTGGGAAGGAAAGCTGCATTTTTCCAAGCCCGAACGCGCCGCGATTCACCACGTTAAGCAATGGGGTTTTGTTGACGTTTTCCGCCAAATAAACGGCGATGAGAAAAAGTTTTCGTGGTGGAACTACCGAGAAGGCGCGTTTTTCAAAGATCAAGGTCTGCGGATTGACCATATCTGGACTTCCAAAAGTTTAGCGAGAAAATGTGTTGGCTGTTGGATTGACCGCAAACCGCGGGGAGCGCAGCGACCCTCAGACCATGCGCCCGTCGTGGCGGAGTTTGAGATTTAAGGCGGGACAATACATTGACACAGATTAGAAGCTATCTCAAAAATAATATTATCGTTAAGCGAGCGGTCTATGACCGCGTTCCAGACAGCTATCTTCGGCAAACGCGGTCACAGACCGCTGGCTTAACCTAACCTTTTGTATTTT
>DATHTS010000084.1:0-9559 GCA_035462935.1 Pyrinomonadaceae bacterium | reverse complement strand
GAAGCGAAAGCAAGGAGGGCGAAAGCAAGGAGGGCGAAAGCGAGAAATCAATTGAAAACTCAACTCCAAAATGCCGACCGACTTAAAAAATTCATTGAAACAATCGAGTTTGCGACGTGGCGCGGCGAGTTGGCGCGGGCGGTTTTGAAAATTGCGAACGAGCCGAGCCAACGCGAAGAGATTTTCGGCTTCGGTTTCAAGGGCAAAGAGTCAATTCCGCCGATGAGTCAAATCGGAAGCTTGCGTTCGACGGTTGGGAAATTGAAGAAAGTTGAAATTGATAACGATTCGGAAAGCGTTGTTACAAATTGGCTAAAGCATTTAGAGGAAACTTCAAACCGTTTGAAAAAATGGGGCGACAATGAAAACTCCGCCAAAGCGAATCTGAAGAAAATCAAACATCTGGTTCAATCCAAAACGCTTGTTTGGCAAAAGCTGAAAGATTTTTGGCAAGAGCCTGAAACATTAACTACCGACGAAAACAGTTTAAAAGAAAACCTTTGGACGGAAGCGGTGAAATCGCTTTTCGATGCGTGCGCCAGAGCGCACAAGCGCGACCTTGAGCGAAAACAAGAAAAGCAGGAGGACGAAAACAATGGCTAGAGAAATCAACTCGCGCTTGAGAATTGAAGGAAAGTTGATTGCCGAAACGCCGCTTCACGTCGGCGGTTACGGCGAGAGCTTTGAAACCGATTTGGCGCTGGCAAAAAACGGCAGAGACGAATTTTATATTCCCGGCACGAGTCTGACGGGCGTTTTGCGTAGCTGGTTTGAAAAGGCTTTTCCGGGCGAAGCCGATTCGGTTTGGGGTTTTCAAGTCGGCGACCAAGGACACGCGAGTTTTGTTTTGATTGAAGATTTGACGCTTCCCGAACAAGTTCAATCCGAACTGCGCGACGGCGTTGGCATTGACCGTCATTACGGAACAGCCGCCGAAGGCGCGAAATTCGACCGTGCGATTTTGCCGAGAGGCACGGTTCTGGATTTTGTAATGATGATTGAAATGCAAAACGATACCGCTAAAATTAAAGCGCGTTTCGGATATTTACTCGAAGCGTTAAAGAATGGCGAAATTCGTCTCGGCGCGTCGAAAACTCGCGGGCTTGGAAAAGTAAAACTCCAAAATATCAAAATCAGAGAAGACAAATTTATCGGTTTCGACATTTTGGAGATATTAAAAGCTAAAGAAGAAACCAAAGAAGAGCAGGAAAAAAGATTTACAGATTTTGACGCTTTCAAAATCGAACTTCAAAAAGTTGCCAAAGGCGAAACAAAAAGTAACTACGATAAGTTCAAGCCTAATCCAAGCGAGCAAATCGCAATAGCAATTGATTGGAAACCGAAATCGCCTTTAATGGTCAAAGCCGGTTACGAAGGCATCGGCGTTGACACGCTGCCGCTTGTTTCGATAAATGGCAAAGGCAAAGTTTCGCTCTGCTTGCCCGGCAGCAGCGTCAAAGGCGCGTTTCGCGCTCATGCCGAAAGGATTTTGCGAACCGTTTTTGATTTTAACGCGCCGACAAACTCGAATAAATCGGACAATTTCAGCAATCAATTGCAGATGTTCGACCAAAACGATAAACCGACAAAGGCGACTCAATTGATTGGCGAGATTTTTGGCGCGAAAAAAGAGAGAGAAGAAAAGGACAAACCGAATCAGTCAAAATCAACTCTCGGACTCGGCGCGTTGAGCATTGATGATTGTTATACAAAAGAAGGATTTTCGATGAAAGCGGATAATTGGCAAAAAGTCGAAACGGGAAAAGTTACAAAGACCGTTCCGGCAGGAAACAATAAAACAAAAGAGGAAGAAGTTTCATATTCGGAACAGGAACTTTGGAAGGCAATCAAAGCAGTTGAAGAGGATAGCGATTTGACATCTTCAACGAAAAATTTCCATATCGCGCACCACACGGCGATTGACCGCTTCACGGGCGCGGCGGCTGAAACCGCGCTTTACAGCGTCTTGAAGCCGACGGCGGAAATCCGTTGGGAAAACCTTTGTTTGACTTTGGATTTTAACCGCTTGTATCCGAAAGATGCGGACGAATCCGCCAAACAAAAACAAAGGCGTATCGCGCTGATGCTTTTGCTTCTCGTCCTGCGCGATTTTGCCGAAAACCGTCTGCCGCTCGGCTTTGCGACAACACGCGGAATGGGCGAGGTCAAGGACGTAAGTTTTGAAATCAAGGGCGCGTATAACATCAGCTATCGAGACGGACAATTTAATTTCAAAGATGACGAAAAGACCGAAGATGAAAGCCAAAAACTTAAAAACAAAATTCAAAAGGAGTGGGACAAATGGAGAACGGAAAGCCAAACGTCAAACAGCTAGAAAATCTTTCAGCCGTTTGGCAAAACTTTGCCGACAATTTTTTTGAAGAAAAGACTTTTGTGCTTTTTTACGCTTCAAACCATTGTTTTTTTGGTTTGATTGACAAAGACGGAAATATCGAGGTCGAGGATAATGAGAATAAATTAGACATTAAAAAAGTCTTTGAAGCCCGCATTTTTAATGGCAAAGCCGAACTGCGCTGGCTGAAAGGCTTCGGCGAAAAGATTATTTCCGATGCGGATTTTTCAGATTGTGAAACCTTTGACCAAAAATATCTTCTCTGGGGCAAAAAGCTTGAGAACGCAAATACTCCGAAAGGCTGGACGCAATTTGCCACAGCGCGAATCGGAACGTATTTTGTGCCGATTGAGGTCAGCGGAAAAGATTACGCGCAAATTACGGCGCGTGAATACCTGAAAACTTACAAAGACGGAAATGTAGGCGTTTGCGATGAAAGATTGATGGGAATTGAGGCTTATCAACCCGAAAAACAAGGAGAAAAATAAAATGCCTAAAAGCCGGCTTTTTTGGAATGAAGAAAAGAAACAATTTGAAGTCGAAATCACGAGCCGCAAGGGAAATCAGGTAAAAATGTCTGTCGCTGCGGCACATCTTTCGGCTGATTTACCGAAAACTTTAACCGACGAAATTGTCGAAGTCGAGTTTGAACGCGACGCTCACGGCAATCCGATAAAAGCGCGCCTCGCAGGCAAAGATTGGATTGAACCGACGGCAAAGCCGCAAAAGACCGATTACACGAAAAAAGATACGGCTTCGCACAGGGATAGACCCGAGTTTTCAAGTCGCCAAAAAGATTTTTCAAAATCAACCGAAGAGGAAATCGAAACTATGAATCCAGAATTTCATAATCCGTATAACTTTGTTCCCGCGCCGCCGCGAAGTGAAATTACAGGCGAACTCGGCGACCGCGCGCCAATCGGACACGACAGATTTTATCCCGATTATTACACGGGAAAATTGACCGTCAAAATGACCGTCGAAACGCCGCTTTTGGTTTTGGATACAGCGCGAATCAACGTTAGCGGCGAGCATAAAAGTTTTCCAATCAAACTCGACGCAAACGACAAACCTTACATCGAACCGACCGCCGTCAAAGGAATGCTGCGCTCCGCCTACGAAGCTATCACCAATTCGAGAATGAGCGTTTTCAATAAACACGACGAAAGATTAGGGTTTCGGATGGAATCAACCGAAGGCGCAATGATGGTTCCTGTAAGAATGGAAGGTAAAGAAGGTGAAGAAAAAATAGTTTTTTATACAGGCACAAGTAACTTAGTTAGTGATGGGAAAAAAGATGGAAGTCCTCAAAGTGGAAATCCACTTTGTGCAGCTTGGATACCGACTTACGATAGTAGAAATACTTGTCGTATCAGCCCCAATTCTGACATAACTTTAAGGCTTATTGATGAAAACAGAGTTCCGAATCACAAAGAAGAAGTTTGGGCATGGCTAGAAGAGTTTGAAAAATTTACGCGAAAGGATAGAGACAAAAGGGCTGGAACAACAAAAGAAAGATGGCGATACCAATCAACATTCAAGTATTGGAGAGTAAGAGCAATTGCCAAAACGGAAGCCGTAATTGATTCTAAAAAACCTCCTAAGTCAACGAGGAAACCACCTCAACAAATTCTTGATGAAACTCCAAATGACAAAAGACCTTGGGATAAAGTTCACGTTCAAACTAACCGCCCGTTAGTAAAGGTTAAAGGTTTCATCTGCATTACCGGAAAAAATACAATTGAAAATGACAAAGCAAATGATTACACTTCACCAAATATTGAAAATAAACATGATGAGCGATTGTTTTTTAATTTTTACAATAACGCTTATCAAACACAGTATAAAAAAATTGATCTAACGCCAATACTTCGCAAGCAATGGAATGACTTAATTAAGAATTACCGGGAAACACATATTAAGGATATTTCAACTCCGCCGAAAGCTAGAAAAAATAATCGAGATGTTCCCTTGCAATGGTCGCGCCAAATCCGCAAAACAAAAGAAAGTGAAATTCCGCCGAACGCTAAATTGTTATACGAAAAGCTGGAAAATGAAACACTTTGCTATGCTCGCGTCAAACACAAAACCGGAAATGAGTTTGAAGTTTTGGAAATCTATCCGGTAATTATCTCGCGTCGCTTGCATAAGTATTCACCGTCTGAATTACTTGCTAAAGGTTTGAAGCCTGCAAATGGCAATAAGGATTTTTTGCTCGTTGACAACGGCTTGCATCCGACAAAATTTATTTTCCAACTTTCGCCCGCTGACAGAGTGTTTGGTTGGGTTCGGCAAGATAAGCCGAGGGACGCTGACCTAATTGGAGAAGAAAAAGGATCGCTGAAAAAGATTAGAGAAATCGGGGCTTACCGAGGACAAACCAGAATTGGAACAGTTCATTTAACGAATGAATTTGCGGAAAAGCCGTTTGATGAAAGTATTCAAATATTTGGCAAAGATGATGAGTTAAAAAAATGGCTTCCGCTCAATATTCTCGGACAACCGAAACCGCAACAAGGCAGATTCTATGTAGCGGAAGACAAAAACGGAAAATCTCAAAATCGTTATGATGAAATTAAAAATGAAGGCGAGCAGCAAAAGATATTTAGAAACAACGAAAAAGCGGGCTATAACCAGGTCGAAAAGGGATTGCGTGGGCGCAAAGTTTATCCGCATCACGCTCATACCGAAAGAGATGAATTTTGGTTTGAAGGCATAAAGCCTTTGTTTGAGGATGATTTAGACACTTCAAAAGATTATTGGAGAGTTCCTTTTGGCAGTAAGGCTAAATACTTTCGAGAATATTTGCGCCCCAGAAAAGAGAAGAAAAATAAAGAAACTAATGAAATTGAAAAGTATGAACAACAACGCGACAGCCAAAATCGCTCGATTCAGGGTTGGGTGAAAAAAGGAACGGAATTTCAGTTTGATATTCATTTTACGAATCTCTCGGATGTGGAACTTGGCGCGTTGATTTGGCTTTTGCAACTGCCCGCGAATCATTTTCATCGTTTCGGCGGCGGCAAGCCCTTCGGATTCGGCAGCGTGAGATTAGAAGTAGAAAATTCGGAAATTTACGAAGGCGATGAATTAAAGAAACGATACTTTTCGCTTGACCCGAAGAATCAAGAAAATACACCGCGCGAAGCTTTTATCGGAAAATTTCAGAAAGCAGTTTTGAACGCTTACAATTTGGAAGCAAAAATTTCCGACGAGCAAGTTGAAGCGGAATTTGAAAAAATTTCATTTATCGCGGCTTTCAAATGCGCTTGTGAAGGTTTCGCAACCGGCTTGCCGATTCATTATCCGCGAGCGCGGCACATCAATAAAGACGACCCGAATAAACCTTTGCCGCCGCACAGAGACGGCTTATCCTACGAATGGTTTGTCGAAAACAACAAAAAGCCTAATCAAGACAATTCCGAAACCCGGCTTGCTTTACCGGACATTGATAAGGACGAGGGGTTGCCGATTTTCAGGCACAAAGGAAAAAGCTAAATGTTCACTGTTCGACCATTAATCAGAAAATCATCCGGAACGCTTGACAAAAGCGAGTCGAAAATAATGATTTGCTTAGTCGGCGAGCAGCCCGTGCCGAATCTTTTGCCGATTCGTTCGCTAATGCCGCAAACCGTAGTATTGATTATGTCTAATCGAACGGCAAATGTCAGCGAAAACCTGAAAAATTTGCTTGCGGCAAAACACATTGTTATCGAAAACCCGGTTGATGCTTACGATTTGCCGAAGGCGCAAGCCGAGCTTGAGAGTTTTATCAAGAGAAATGTTTGGAACCCCGAACAGCTCATTTTTAACCTAACCGGCGGAACAAAGCCGATGTCTCTTGCCGCTTTTTGTCTGGCGCGGGAAATGAAAGCCGCCGTTACTTACTTGCAAAGCGAGGGCGGCAAAAGTTTGCTTTACACTTACGATTGGCAGGACGGAAATTTGAGACTGTGGCAAAGAGAAGAAATAAAAAGTCTTCTGACGCTCGACGATTACTTACGGGCTTACGGGCGCGACGATTATTTTTTTGATAAAACAATCAAAAACGATTTCGGAGAATTGTTTGAAACGGCGGTTTTTGAAGCACTAAAAATTTTTTGCGATGAAACTCCTTTCAGAAACGTGAGGTTTAAAAGTTTCAGCCACGTCGAACTCGATTTGGTTTTCCGCATCGGCAATCAAGTCGGTGTTGCCGAAGTGAAAACGGGAAAGGAACCGAATAAAACTTCCATTGACCAACTTAATTCGCCGACACACCGCGAATTTCTCGGCACTTATACGAAAAAGTTTTTGATTCTACACAACGAACTCGGAAGCGGGAACAAAAAGCTAACAGAGGCTTATCGAATTTCCGTGATTGAGCTAAAAGACAGTTTGATTGACGGAAATCTTTCTCAAGGGGATTTTGATTTGTTGAAGGAAAGGATTACAAAAGTTTTAGGAAGTTGAAAGTTTAAAATTATGAGCTACATCCGCATAAACATTACGGACAAAAACAAAACCGTCATCGGCGAGGTTCACGCTGCGACGGGCGAGCGTCTTATTGCGGCTTTGTCGGCTGAGCCGGAGACGATTGATGAATTGGCGCTGGCTTTGGCGCGGTTTGAGAAGCCGACGGACGAGGAGATAATTCAATGAAGGTTTCATTTAACAAGCTGGAAGAAGCTTTTACATCCGCAAATGACGAGATGTATTTTTGGCTTGATAAAAAAACGGGCGAAGTTATATTGAAAGCGCCTATTTCTCCGAAACTCTCTTCAACGATTTTAATTAAAGGCTGTGCAAATTAGAAGATTAAAAAAAACTACTAAAATAATTGAAATTTGATAATGGATAATTGATAAGTTTTCCGCCCGGCAGCGACCGCTTTATCAATTATCAAATTTCAATTATCAATTATTTCAGCGGTTAAATTACTGAAAATAAATACACTTTAATTTGCACAGGCTTCATTTTAATTAACGAGACGGCAATCTTGCCCTTTGAACGCCGATGAAAATTTCGGCTTACAATTACTTTCTATGAAACGCTTAGTCCTGCTCAACGCGCCGGTTTTGACCACTTACGGCAAATTCGATTTTGCGCCGCTTTCGGTTGACGAGGCGCGGCGCGTTATCCGCGAAGCCGAGATAGTCGAATCGGCAATCGGACACGCGGCGACCGCCGAGATTTTGTCGGAGTTGCTCGATTTTAAGGTCGAAACAAGGCGCATCGAGTTTTTTCAAACAATTGATGATGCGGCTTTAGTTTTTCGCTTGAAAAAGCGCGTCGGCGAAGGGCAGGTTTTAAACCGCGAGGAAATCGAGCGAACCGGCTACGAATTCGGGTTTTTAAAACGCTTGGAGTAAGAGTTTATGGAAGAATTTTGGACATGGCTCGGCAGAATCGCCGATTCGCTCGGCACGCTTTCCATGATCGCCACGCTGATTTTTTCGGCGTTGACTTTCTGGATGGTCAGGCGCGAGCGGAAAATGTTTTGGGAAAAGGCGCGAAAGGAATCGCCGGGCGTCGAGAATTTTGAAGAACTGCTCAGGGAAAACGAAGGCGTCAACAGCCCGAAGCCGGTCGCCCTGGCAATCTCGCTGACGCCGAACAACGTTTCGATCAAACCGAACGTGCGGACGTTTCTAAAAGCGCAGAACTGGAAAATGCCGATCAAGGAAATCATTATGAACGGCGTCAACACACCCGCCGAACAAAAACAGTTTGTTGACGAATTGATTTTGCGGAAAAGAGAGATTCAGGCGAGAAATTACACCGAAGTTCATCTTTTTATCAACGCGCCGATGTTCGCCTGTATTTTGACCGGCTCGATATTGTCGAAATATTGGCTGCCGACCAAGATTTATCATTTTTTGCCGGCTTCGCAGAAGGTTTATGAATACAAAACGCCTTTGGTTTAGCTATGAAAAAGAAAAGCGAAAAAAATATCCTGCTCTGCGTTGCCGGTTTGACGCCGCCGATTATCACCGAGACTTTGCACGTTTTGGCGGTCAAGGAAAAACGGCGAATAGACGAGATTCGCGTGATTACGACGACGCAGGGCGAAAAACGGGTGAAAGAATCGCTGTTCGATTCGGGCATTTTTCAGGAGTTTTGCCGCGATTATCCAGAAGAGACCGCAAAGCTTTGCTTTAACGAAAAATGTCTTTATCTTCTAAACGACAGAAAAACCGGCATTCCCTCGGACGCCGATTTTCCCGAAGACCGTTTGCCTGATATTCGCACGACCGGGGAGAACGAGAAGGCGGCGAACCAGATTTGCGAGATCGTGCGGTTTTGGACGCGGGACGAAAACAGCGAGCGCGTTTTCGCAACAGTGGCGGGCGGGCGCAAGACGATGGGCAATTATCTGGCGTTTGCGATGTCGCTTTTCGGGCGCAGGCAAGACCGGCTCTCGCACGTTCTGGTCAGCGAAGAATTCGAGCGCGTGGGCAAGCCGCCCGTCAAGTTTTATTACGAGCCGCCCGCGCCGCGCCCGGTTTTCGATATTAAGAACAATCCGGTTTTTACCGCCGACGGAAAGCCCCTGACGACGGATATGGCGCGGACGACGCTGGCGGAAATCCCGTTTGTGCGTCTGCGCCGGATTTTGTCGGAAGATTATGGCGATCAGCCGGGCGAATACGCTTCGTTTGTCAAGCAGGTGCAGGACGAGCTGGATCTTTTGGAAACCGATCACCCGGTAAAAATTCATCTCAACAGCCATCGAAGAAAAATCGCCAAGCACGCATTTTCGCTGACTCCGGGCGAGATGCTGATGTATGCGATTTTTGCCCGGCAGCGCAGAACGGCTTTGACCGAGGAAAAAGCCGCGCTTTTGTATGACGAGATTTTGTTTGAGCATTTTGAAAACGCCATCCGTTTGATAACCGCGGCGGACGGCGACGAATACGGGCTTGACTGCGTTATGAACGGGGGCACGCCATACGATTTTTTGATAAATTATCTGGTTCAAAAACAGGGAAGGCTGGTTAACGGCAGAATAAACCGGGTCGGGATAAATGAAAAGGGGAAGGAAGTAAAGCTCAACAAAACGCTTCACGAGCTGGTGCGCGACGTGAACGCTAAACTGGAAGACAAGCGAATTCCCGACCGTTTTATGATTAAGCCGCAGAGAAAAACCAAAAACGTGCCGCACAACTGGCTGGCGGTTTCGCCGGATAAAATCGTTTTTATGAAATAACCCCGTTATAAAACCGG
>DATHTS010000083.1:0-4129 GCA_035462935.1 Pyrinomonadaceae bacterium | reverse complement strand
CAAATCCAACGATATTAACCTTTCTTTGTTTTCCGTTGTAATTAATGTCCAGGATACCTTTGTAATAATAAACTTCGCAGGCTTCATCGTCTTCGGGACAAAGCCAAGTGAAAGTATCATCAAGCTGAACTTTGCAAATATCTTTCAATTTTTTCAATCGCGTCAAGAATATGCCGGAGACGGTCTGGATTGTTCGGTTTTTTCATAAATCATGTGCAAATCCCGCATCACACTTTCGCGGATTCGTTTGCCGAGCATATTCTCGGTCGCCAAATCAACCTTTCTGCCTAAAGTCCTTTCCAATTCGTCGGCAAGCCCGTAAACCGCCCAGCCAATCGGCTTGGAAAACCGCACAAGCAAATCAATATCACTTTTTCTCGTTGCTTCACCGCGCGCATAAGAACCGAAAACTGCACAAAATTCAATGTCGTTGCGTTTGCAAAACTCGATGATTTTTTCTTTTTCGGCTAAAGCCAAATTCATTTATTTTGATTCCTTTTGCCTTTCTTCCTCAAGACGATAGCCCCAAAAGAATGCGCGATGCAAAGGTGCTAAATTGTTAGAAAAATCCTTGACTTCCCAACCA
This sequence comes from Pyrinomonadaceae bacterium, assembly GCA_035462935.1. Lineage (GTDB taxonomy): Bacteria > Acidobacteriota > Blastocatellia > Pyrinomonadales > Pyrinomonadaceae > DATHTS01. The sequence goes on along the minus strand of DATHTS010000083.1, from coordinate 3,543 downwards.
TAATTGAAATCAACATAGATTGAACGACTTTTGGAGAGGTGTTCTTTGAAAACTCCAAACAAAACCGATTTTCCTGACGGTAAAGTTGAAAGGCTCGCTGTATCGCTTCCGTATGGAACTTGTTTTCCGTTTTGTTCTTCAATGCTGTATTGAATATTTGCGATTGCTCCATTCTCTAAAATTCCGAAAATTGGCTTAAATTTTCCGTCAACAGTTGTTTTTGAAATATAAAGGCTGTCAGTCCGAAATTTTATTTCCCAACAACTGTTGTTATGAAACCGAAGCCAAATATCATTACCTTTTTGTATAGCTGATTTGTCGCTCCATTCGCCTAATTTAGCTTGTTTCCAATCAGTCGCTTTTCCGAATTGTTCAAAAGTTAAATAGACGCTAGGCATTTCTTTATCAATCAAATAATTTGTTGTTTCATTACAAACTAATTTTTGTTGTGCAAACGCCGCACAACTGAAAATCAAAGTAAAAATAATAATTAAAATTTTCTTCATAAACTTTGCCTTTTACATTTTTACTTTTGTCTTAACCAACGCTTCCTTCCAATTTCAACCCCAAAAGTTTCGTCGCTTCGACGGCATATTCCATCGGCAATTCGCGGAAAACTTCTTTACAGAAACCGTTGATGATCAATGAAACCGCGTCTTCCTGCGAAATGCCGCGCTGCTGCAAATAAAACAACTGCTCTTCGCTGATTTTCGAGGTTGTCGCTTCGTGTTCGACTTTGGCAGTATTATTCATTACCTCGATATACGGGAAAGTGTTCGCCTCGGATTTTCCTCCGATGAGCATCGAATCGCACTGCGTATAATTTCTCGCCCCTTCCGCCTTCGGCAATATTTTCACTAAACCGCGATACGAATTATTCGATTTTCCCGCCGAAATTCCTTTGGAGATAATCGTTGATTTCGTATTTTTGCCGATGTGAATCATCTTCGTTCCCGTATCGGCAATCTGCGCGTTGTTTGTCAACGCGACCGAATAAAACTCGCCGATAGAATTTTCGCCCTGCAAAATCACCGACGGGTATTTCCACGTAATTGCGCTTCCGGTTTCAACCTGCGTCCACGAAATCTTCGAGTTTCTGCCGCGCGCCGCGCCGCGTTTTGTAACGAAATTATAAATTCCGCCCTTGCCGGATTCGTCACCTGCATACCAGTTCTGTACGGTTGAGTATTTGATTTCCGCATCGTCCAGTGCAACAAGTTCAACAACTGCCGCGTGAAGTTGATTCGTGTCAAACTGAGGAGCTGTGCACCCTTCATTATATGCGACATAACCGCCTTCTTCCGCAACAATTAAGGTTCTTTCAAACTGTCCCGATTCCTGCGTGTTGATGCGGAAATATGTGGAAAGCTCCATCGGACAGCGAACGCCTTTCGGGATGAAAACAAACGAGCCGTCCGAGAAAACCGCCGAATTTAAAGCCGCGTAATAATTGTCGCCGACCGGCACGACCGAACCGAGATATTTTTTGATTAATTCCGGGTATTCTTCGACCGCTTCGGTAAAAGAGCAAAAAATCACGCCCGCTTTTTTGAGTTTTTCCTTGTAAGTCGTCGCCACCGAAACCGAATCGAACACGGCGTCAACCGCGACGTTCGCCAGCATTTTTTGTTCCGTCAGAGGAATTCCGAGTTTTTCAAAAGTTCTCAAAAGCTCCGGGTCAACTTCGTCCAAACTCTGCTTTTTCACTTTCTGTTTCGGCGCGGAATAATAGCTGATGTTCTGAAAATCAATGCGCGGATACTGAAAATTCGCCCAGTAATTCGGCTCTTTCATCTTCAGCCATTGGCGAAATGCTTTCAGACGAAATTCAAGCATCCATTCTGGTTCTTTCTTGATCGAAGAAATCAGACGAATAGTATCTTCCGTCAAACCTTTCGCAATGGTTTCCGTTTCGATGTCGGTTGTAAATCCGTATTTATATTCCCTGTTTGCTAATAATTCTACTGCTGTACTCATATTTTCATTTAGCATTGAACATTTATCAGAATGTTCAATGCTATTTTTTGATAAATGTTAAATGTTCAATGTTGAATGCTTTAGTCCCTGAATCCGGTGAAATCTCTCGTCAACTTTCGCTTCCGAGCCGACAAGCTGCGCCAGCGTAATCTGCGAAAGCGCGTTTTGCACGATTTCGTGAAGCCCGACAATGACGGGGCGAATTCCGCAATCGCCCGTGTGAACGCAAGTGTCCAAAACGCCTTTGTAGCTCTCGCAATGACCTTTTATCTCATCCTCGTCCAAAACCTTTATCACTTCATTCAAACGAATTTCTTCCGCCGGGCGAGATAAAATGTAACCGCCCTTCGTGCCGCGCGTCGCCTGCACAAAACCGGCTTTATTTAAAAGCCACATCAGCTTTCCGGCGTTCGCCTGCGAAATGCCCTCGCGCTCGGCTATCTGCGGCAAAGTCAGGCTTTCTCCTTCTTTTAACGTTGCCAATTGCAGCAGGCAGCGCAATCCATATTCTTCTTGTGCCGATATTTTCATTGTCTCTGCTCGTCTACAAAAAATTCAATCTTGCTCAACTAGAATCTCAAATCTTTACTTTTATGTCAAGATTGAGAGAAGTAAAGAAAAATAGAATCGGAAACGTAAAAAAACCAAGAAACTGAAGGGATTTAAAATGCTCTTTAACAAGGAAAATCGTCTTCGCTGGGAGCGCAGGCGGCTTGCCTGCAAACGCTGCGTGAGCAGCGTAGCTGCGTTTGGTTAGGTCGGTTGATTAAACCTATTTTTCGCGCTATCGCGCTCATTGCAGGCGAGCCGCCTGCGCTCCCAGCGAGAAACAACCCTTTTTCCTTTTACCACACTACTTATTCCCGTATTTCTCCCGAATCTTCACCGCTCGTTCCAGACCGTTAACATTTTCCAAAATTTTGAGGCGCAAATCTCTGTCCAGATTCGGATTATCAGCCAGAAATTTATTGACGATTTTTAAGGCTTCCTCGCTTTTCTGACCGCCGATAAAGGCGGAAAGCCAGCCGTTGACAAAAAATATCTTGCGGTTTCGTTTCAGAGCGGGAAGTTCAGCCAAACCTTTTTCCAAGTAAGGCAAAGTCAGTTCGGCATGTTTCGGCGAATTGAAAACGACAAATGCCGATTCGATCCAGCTTTCGGAAATCTGCGCGTTATTCACAAAATCATTCCAGAATTTCGCTTTGTTTTCCGCAGTCGGGATTCCGGCGCGGGCGGCGTAGGCATAGCGTTTCGCGGCATCATCAGTTGCGGTTTTTTCGAGTTCGACGAGAAGATTGAGAGCGTCTTTGTCGCCGAGAATTATCAGTTTTGTAATGATGTCGAATTTGTCTTTGGTTTTGAGTTCCAAATTTTGAATTTTGAATTTTCCGCTCAAGATGTCTTTTAGAGTCTGCCTGGCTTTATCGGTATTTGCGAGATTCACAAAGGCGCGGTAATAAGTAATTCTCTCGCCGAGATTCGGCGCGTTCTGCATTTTAGCAATTAAGAGATTTTCAATTTCCGGCGCGAGTTTGCTGCGGTCAGAACCATCTGCGTCAGCGGATG
>DATHTS010000082.1:0-2011 GCA_035462935.1 Pyrinomonadaceae bacterium | reverse complement strand
CAGTTTCTCAATATAATTGAAATTTACAAAATGTTTATGCAGTTTTTGCTGTTGCTTCCATATCCGGCTTCCAACGCAGAACGGGTTTTCTCGCCGCCGTCGCTTCGTCCAACCGTCCGATTCTGGTCGAATGCGGCGCGTCAATGACGAGTTGCGGGTTTTCCTGCGCTTCTTTATTTATATCTTTCATTGCTTCGACAAACGCGTCCAGATCGGCGCGTCCGACTGACTCAGTCGGCTCGATGAGCATCGCGCCTTCGACGATGAGCGGGAAATAAATCGTCATCGGGTGGAAGCCGTAATCAATCAAACGCTTGGCAATATCGAGCGTGTGAACGCCTTTGCGCGATTGACGTTTGTGCGAAAAGATGACTTCGTGCATCGGGTCGCCGGGGAAGGATTTTTCGTAATCTTCTTTTAAGAAATATGAAAGATAGCGGGCGTTCAGAACAGCCGTTTCGGTCGCTTCTTTTAAACCTTCCGCGCCGTGCGTCCAGATGTAGGAAAGGGCGCGGATCATCATTCCGAAATTTCCGTAAAACGCCTTGACGCGCCCGATTGATTGCGGATAGTTGAAATCCAAACGGAATTTCTCGCCGTCTTTGACAATGCGCGGCGTCGGCAAAAACGGTTCGAGTGCGTCGGTGCAGCAGCAAGGACCCGAACCCGGACCGCCGCCGCCGTGCGGGGTGGAAAAGGTTTTGTGCAGATTCAAATGAATCACGTCAACGCCCATATCGCCCGGACGCGCCACGCCGACCAGCGCGTTCATATTCGCGCCGTCCATATAAACCAAGCCGCCCGCTTCGTGGATAATGTTGGAGATTTCTTTGATATTCGTTTCAAAAAGCCCGACCGTGTTCGGATTTGTCAGCATTAAACCGGCGACTCCGCCCTGATCGCAAAGCTCTCTGAGATGTTCCAGATCGGTCAAGCCTTCGGCGGTTGATCTGACGGTTTTAACGGAAAATCCAGCCATTGCCGCCGATGCGGGATTCGTGCCGTGCGCCGAATCGGGAATCAGCATCACGCGCCGGTCTTTCGACGCTTCGCCGTCGCGCTGATCTAAAAACGCGCGAATCAGCATCACACCCGTCATTTCGCCCTGCGCTCCGGCGGCAGGCTGCAAACTCACGCCCGGCAAGCCCGTGATTTCCGACAAATCTTCCTGCAATTTGTAAATTAATTCCAGCGCTCCCTGCGCTTCCTGTTCGGGCGCGAGCGGATGAAGATTCGTAAATCCGGCAATTCGCGCTACTTTCTCGTTCAGCCGCGAATTGTATTTCATCGTGCAGGAGCCGAGCGGATACATTCCGAGATCAATCGAATAATTCCACGTTGACATCCGCGTAAAATGGCGCACCACGTCAACCTCGGAAACTTCCGGCACGCCTTCCAAATCATCCTGCCGCCGAAGTTCCGCCGGAATTATCTCATCCAGATTCGTTTCTTCAACGTCCAGTTTCGGCAGACAATAGCCTTTTCTGCCGGTCTGCGAACGGTCGAAAATCAATTCTTCATTCTGTGTCGGATGCTGTGTAACTTTTTTAATGCTCATAATTATAAATTAAAATCTAAATGCTACTATATTGGACAAGTTTTAGAAGCGTCACAAATATCGTAAGGGGACGGTGTGATTGACTTCATATTGCCTGTCAAAACCGCCCGAAAACTGTAATTATGAATCGGCTCGGACGAATGAGTTTTTGCACGCAAACGTAACGAAACCGCCGGATTAAACTGTGGCACACCTAAACCTGCCGGATCGTTAATCAGATGATAAAAGCCCTTGTTTTCAACTTGTATGTAAAAACAGCGCTTTTCCGCATAATATTTATGTATCAAATATGCGCCGGATGCCCCTAATTCAATAATCTTACTAAATTGTCGCCGGTCAAAATCCCGGTCTGCTTTGGTCAAGCTGGCATCAGGGATGACATATTTTCTCGGCTCGAAAACAGGAATATTATTCAGAACTGCGTGAGCGTCAAGCATATGGGTGATGCTGTCA
>DATHTS010000081.1:0-13333 GCA_035462935.1 Pyrinomonadaceae bacterium | reverse complement strand
TTCTTTAGACGGATTACCCGCCCGCTGACGCAGGCGGTTCTGACAGGCAAATTGATAACTGATAGGTTCAACAATTCCAAAACGGAGAAAAGCCTTTGAAAAATTTTAATTATCACCTGTTTTCAAAGCCTTCGCGTTGCGCTGCAAGCCGGTTATTTTTGTGCGCTTCATCGCGCTGCGGCGAAACCGCTCGGCGTATTTTTCGGGCGAAAGCGATAAAATCTCGTCTAAATCGGCAGTAACATTTCCCGGGCGCGGCTCGAATCTCGCTTCTTCCGTCGGCTTTTCAAAACGATTCCACGGGCAAACATCCTGACAAATATCGCAGCCATAAAGCCAGCCGTTTAAGTTTTCTTGTATTTCCGTCGGAAGTTCGGGAGAACGCAATTCGATAGTAGCGTATGACAAACAGGCGCGAGAGTCAACTATTTTCGGCGCGATTATGGCATTTGTCGGGCAGGCATCAAGACAAGCCATGCAGTTGCCGCAGTGATCGGCGACCGTTTCGGTTTCGTATTCGAGCTCCAGATTCAGCAGGATTTCACCGATAAAAACCCACGAGCCGTATTCTTTGGTGATTAAATTCGAGTGTTTGCCAAGCCAGCCGAGACCTGCCCGAACCGCCCAAGCTTTGTCCATAATCGGCGCGGTGTCAACACAGATTTTGCCATCGGCTTCCACGTTTTCGGATTTTATCCAACTCAGCAATTCTCTTAGTTTTTCCTTCAAAACATCGTGATAATCATCGCCCCAAGCGTAGCGCGAAACTTTGCCTTTTGCAGGATTTTCCTCGTGTTCGTGCGACGTGTAGTAATTCAGAGCGACGACAATGACGGATTTTGCGCCCGGAAAAAGCAATTGCGGATCGGCGCGTTTTTCCGGTTCGCGCTCCATCCAGCGCATCTCGCCGTGAAACCCTCTGCCAAGCCATTCTTCGAGATGCTCGCGCTCGCCGATTAAAGGTTCGGCGCGAGCGATGCCGATTTTGTGAAAGCCGAGTTCAAGGGCTTTGGCTTTTATTTGATTTGTGAGTTTGACTTTATTCAAGTTTATTATTCGTTCAGCGACAAAATTCAACTGAAAATTTTATCACAAAAAAGGCTGAACAGCCGCGAGCCGTTCAGCCAGAGTTTTTAATTTCAATTCGCCTTTAGAAGTTGAACTTCGCGCCTAATTGGAATTGCCGCGGGTCGAAGGCGGCGGTCGGACGGCTGTAATATCGTCCGCCCGGTCCGCGCTGACCGAAAGCATTCACATCCTGGAAAAACGGCGAAGCTGACGCTTCATTAAAGCGGTTGAAAAGATTGAAAACTTCTCCGATCAATTCCACATTCATACGCTCGCCGAAGCGGATAACTCTCGTCAAACGCAGGTCAACCGAGGCATACGAATGGGTGATGCCGCGATTGCGCCCTAAATTGCCAATTGAAAACGGCGGCGGAAGAACCAGAGTTCCGTCCGGCGCGACATTCGGGCGGTCGGTTTGCGTTGACTGGTCGTTGTTCGTATCAACGTTGGTGATGATATTGAACGGGCGACCCGACGACAACTCGATAATCGGCGCGACGATAAAGTCCGACAGGATTTTCTTAGCCAGACTGTCGGAATTGCGCCAGCCTTCCGGCGAGGACATAACTCCGCTAAAGACAAAGCGATGTCGTTGGTCGAACAGCGAATCGGAAGTTTCCAGACTGAGATTGCGCGGGTCTTGCGGAATGAGCAGCGTTTGTAAATCCGAAGACTGGTCAATCGCGTGCGCCCAGGTGTAGGAAGCCAAAAACGTAAAGTTATTGGCAAACCGGCGCGTCAGTTTCGCCGTCATCGCGTTGTAATTTGAATTTGCATCGGACATCTGAGCATTGACCGAACCGAACGGGGAAATGACGCCCGGCGTGCGAACCGTTCCTGCCAGAGCGTTGTTGAAATCCGTCAAGGTTAATCTCAGCGCGGCGGGAACTTGCGCGTTATACAAATTCAAGATTGACTGCGTCAGAAAGTAATTCGGCGCATTGGGGCGGAAGAAGTTGGCGAAAGCCGGTGCGACTACTCGCCCAAACGCGCAATTAGCAACTGCGCCCGGAATTACAATCGTGCAGTTTGCGCCGCCCGCCGGTGATCCCGGCGGCGCGACGGGAAATGAAAAGCCGATTGCTTCCGTTGTGGTGACCGGAGCGCGACCGGCAAAACGGCGGAAATTCTCGATTTGAAGAGCCGTGTTCGGTGTGTTTAAATCCGTCGGATGCGGAAGATGCCGCGCGCCGACGTAAAGATAAGACACCGAGAAAGCCATATCGTTTGTCAATTGATGTTCAAACGCCAGATTCGCCTGCGTCGCGTAGGCGTATTGGAAATCCTTCGCAATCGGAAGCGTAAACGGCAGAACCGTTCCGAATCCGGTAAACGTTTGATCGTTAAAACGCTGTCTGCCGAATTGATACTGAGCCGTCGGAGCGACGCCCGGCGTAAATGTTCCGGCGGGCTGGGCGGCGCAGACAGGCGTCGCCGCCGCGCCGGGAACGCAAACCGTTCCCTGGAAAACCTGCGTGGCATTTAGTAAAGCGGTTGAAGCCGGGCTTCCGGGCGTTAAGACCGCTTGTTGCTGCTGCGCGGCGTCGGCAATATCCGAGTTAAACGCGATGGCTAAAAGCGGGTGATCGTAGAACAAACCGGCTGCGCCGCGAATGACCGTTCTGCCGTTTCCGAAAATATCGTAAGCAAATCCAAAACGCGGAGCCCAATTGTTTTTGTCACGCGGAATGCCTTGCTGGACGCCGAGCACATCCTGCGCGGCGCGTAGGTCTTCGGCTGTCAGACTGATGCCGGAAAGGGGGTCTTGAAACGGAACCGGAGCAATCGTTTCGGTAAATTCAAAGTCGTAGCGAATACCGTAGTTGATGGTTAATTTAGGCGTCAATCTCCATGTATCCTGTGCAAAAAAGGCAATCGGGCGGTTTTTGATTTTGCTGACCGGATCACCGAAACCTTGGATATAGGTCGAAGGCAAGCCAAGCCCGTAAGACTGAACCGGAGTAAAATCAGGCGCGCCGAGCTGCCCGAAAGCCGGATTCAGGTTTCCAGCCGCGAACTGTCCGAAATTGAAAAGCCCGGCAAAGTTTAATTCAAAAACCGCGCTGGGAATGTCAACCCAGTTTACATCGCCGCCGAATTTGAAAGTATGATTTTTCCAAACCCAATTTACGTTGTCGGCGAATTGATAACGGGTTTCCGTCCGGTCAACCGGCGAGAAAAGCTCGCGTCCGATGAATGCCGTTCCCGATATGTTAAAGGCGACGGCGTCGCCGTTTTGCGAGCGAAACTGCGTGTTTCGTCTGCCATAATGAAAACGAAACTCATTCGCTATACTTTGGGTCAGAATCGAATTTAATCCTACGGTGAAGGAAGTATCCTTCAAATCCTGAATGCCGGTGCGCGAAAAATCGTTTTGTCCCAGAGATTGGTTTTGCGATTCAACCTGAATACCCGTAATCGTGCTTGGATTATAGCCGAAACGCACGGTTAACTGATTATCGTCGTTAAAGTTGTGATCGCCGCGTATTGAGAAAAAATTTGTTCTATCGGTGATCGGAAAAACTTTCTGCAAATCGAGTAAAGGGCGAAAGGCTATGGGAAGTCCGGCATCATTGGTTGTTCCGACCGGAACGGGCGCACCGGAAAGCAAAAATCGCGGACCAATCGTTCCGGTGACCGGCGTGATTGCAGGACATTGGCTGCCGTCGTTCGGACTGGCTAACGGGTTAGTTCCGGTCAAAGCTGTGGCGCTTCCGCTCGCCGCGAAAAACGCATATGCGCGAGCCGCGCAGATCAAAGACGCGCCTTGCTGCGCCGTCTGCTGGTTGCCGAGAAGCTGCACGCCTTGCGTAACGGTGCTATTGATAAAAGCGGCTTGGGCTGCGGTAAGGTTGCTAAAGGTGCGGGCGGCTGGATTCAATCCCGGAATTAGCGGAATAGTTGCCGCCGCATTTAAACCCTGACTTACATCGCTGGTAAAAAAGCCTGATTCGTCGCGCTGGCGGCGTTCAAACGAAGCAAAGAAAAACGTTTTATCCCTGACAATCGGTCCGCCGATAGTGCCGCCGAATTGCGTCCGGCGGAAATCCGGCTTGTCAACCGGAGAGAAAGGATTGCGGGCTTGGATGCTTTTATCGCGGATAAAGCCGAAAACATTTCCGCTGAATTGATTTGTCCCGCGCTTGGTAACGACGTTGATAATGCCGCCCGTGGCGCGTCCGAATTCCGGCGCGTAGGAGTGTATCGCCACCTGATATTCCTGCACGGCTTCCTGCGAAACGGTCGTTCGCGCCGCGTTAATCGAATTATCAGTGAAATCCGAGCCGTCAACCTGTATCAAGGTCGAGCGCCCGCGCTGACCGCCGATGTTCAAGCCGGAAGTCGGCGCAGGTCCAATCGGACGACCGTTATCGCGTCCGACGGCGGAAATCGTCAGCGCAAAACCGGTCGCGCTGCGTTCGTTAATCGGCAGATTGTCAATTCGCCGCTCGTCAATCGTCGTCGAAACCGCCGCCGTCGTGGTTTCAACCAGCACAACCGAATCAACCGGAACGGTAACGACAACGTCCTGCGAGCCGACTTCCAGTTGAATTCTCAAATCGGCGCGCTGCCCGACCGTCAAACGGACGGACGGAATGACCGATTTTTTGAATGTCGGAGCTTCCGCCGAAACTTCATATTCGCCCGGCGGCAAAGCGAAGACTTGATACAAACCCTCGCTGTTTGTGGTATTTGTACGAGTAATACCGGTTGCGGCGTTACTGACCGTAACGGTCGCGCCGGGAACGACCGCGCCGTTCGGGTCAACGACCGTTCCGGTCAAATCCGCCGTGCTCGCCTGCGCTTGCGCGAAAGCGGTGCTGACACTGAAAAATGCAATTGCCGTAAGTAAAAGAATTTTTTCCACAACGGCAGAAATCTTTAGAGCGCTTGCTTGCATTATTTTTTTCTCCTTATTTTTAGAAACTATTACAGGGTACTATCGGCTTGCTGCAAAAAGCCTTTGTTTTTCGATACTTATCCGGTGACTTACATCCGAAAAATAAATCCAAACACTTTTGACCGACAGCTTTTTATAGAAATGATAGCTTTGAAGTTTTTAACCCAAAAATCATTATAATTCAAGCAAAAAATCACGTTTTTGTTACATTTATTAATTTTTTACCGATTTTGGCAGTAAAATCTATCTTTCTTCGGCGGAAAAATCACCGGGACGAGTCGCGCGGGCGAGAATTTCGCGCGGTCTTTTGCCCAGACTTAAAAAAGAAATTGCCGCGTCTGCCAACGAAGGCGCGAATGCCAAACGGCGCAACACCGAGCAGACACGCAATCTTCTTTGAAATCTCTGCCGGTGTAAAATTTTATAGCTTTCGGCGATTTTTTCGGGCGCGAAATCATTTTCAAAAATACTTTTTGCCAGAATCTCCGCGCTTTCCAGCGCCATCAGCATCCCGCTTCCCGTAAACGGGTCAATAAACGCGCCCGCGTCGCCGACTGCCAAAAGACGCCGCGCCGGATTCAAATTTTTCATGCCAAAGCCGTCAACCGACACCGCTAGCCATTCATGAACAGGTTCGGCATCTTTCAACGTTACGGAAGCGCGTTGGTTTTGAAAAACAATCTGCTCGATTATTTTATTGGTTTTACCATTTAATTCCTTCGTAACGTCGGCTTTTATCAGAAAACAAAAATTCGCCAGATTGTTTTCGACCAGGCTTAAACCGCCGTAACCGCCGCGAAAAAAATAAATCTCACAATGGCTTTTTTGAGGATTTGCATTTTTAAGATGAGCCTTGAAGCCGACCAGTTTTGTTCTTTGTCCTTTGTCCTTTGTCCTTTGCCGCTTTGCGCCTTTGCGGGAAATTTCCTTTTCGGCAAGTCTGCCCAAAACGTTTGCTCGACCGGTCGCGTCAATGATTAAATCAGCGAAAATTTCTTCGGTTTCTCCACTTTCGTTTCTTGTTTTTACGCCGCAAACCCTTTGATTTTCAAAAATCAAACCGACCGCGCTCGTATTTTCAAAAATTTTAACTCCCGACTCCTTTGCCTTTTCCAGCAAACGAAAATCCATTTCCGCTCGGCTCAGGCTCAAAGCGCCTTGAAAACTTTTATCGAACCACTCGCTCGGAACATTGACGGATTTCCCGCTTCGAGAATAAAAAACGGTTTCCAAAATTCGCTCGCCGCCCGCCGAAAGCATTTCGTCCAAAACGCCTAAATCTTTGAAATGCGACAGGCATTCGGGCGAGATAAATTCGCCGCAAAGCTTTTCGCGCGGAAAACTTTCGCGTTCGATTAATCGAACGCGAAAGCCCTTTCTCGCCAAGCGAATCGCCAGACTTGCTCCAGCCGGTCCTGCGCCAACGATAGCGATTTGGGATTTGGGATTTCGGATTTGGGATTGTTTGCTCATTATTTACGCTTAAAGCTATTATAAACATTTACCGAAAAAGAAGTAATTTTCTTTCAATCGCAAATTGTAAATCATGAAAATCATTCCGCTCTCGATTCCAACCCCGTTCTACGTCGGCGATGTAAATGTTTATTTGATAAAGGAAGAGCCTTTGACGCTGATTGATGTCGGACCGAAAACCGAAGAAGCAGCGCGGGTTTTGCGCGAAAAATTAAAGCGAAACGGCGTTGATTTGGCGGATATTCGCCGCATTGTTTTAACTCACGCGCACGAAGACCATTGCGGCTTGGCAAAGCAAGTGCGCGACGAGGCGAAAAATGCCGAAATTCTCGTTCACGGCTGGGAAACAGGACATCTTTTCGGGAGATTGGCGCGGGAAGAACACCATAAATTGATGATTCGCGCCGGAGTTCCCGAAGCGGTTTTCCGCGAAATGCAGGATATTTACAGGGATATTTCGCTTCTGACGGATGCTTTAACGGATGGCGAATTTTCTTTATTAAAAGATGAAATGCAGCTTGAATTTTCCGGCGGGACGCTAAAAGTTCTGCACACGCCCGGACACACGCCCGGCTCCTGCAGCTTTGTGCGCGAGGCGAATCGAACAATCATTTGCGGCGACTGCGTTTTGAAGCGAATCACGCCGAATCCGATTGTCTCGCCCGACCCGCTGAATCCTGAAAAGCGTTTCAAATCGCTGGCTGAATATCTGGTAAGCCTTGCGCGTTTGCGCTCATTTTCGCCGACCTTGGTTTACGGCGGGCACGGCGAGCCGATTTCGGATTTTGAAGAGATTTTTAATCGCTACGTGCGGGCGATTGACGAGAGACAGCGAAGCGTGGTTTCTCTGGTTTCCCAAGAAGGAGTAACTGCTTTTGGTGTGGCGCGGGAACTTTTCCCAGACGCGATTGACCGAGACGTTCACCGCTTTCTGGCGATTTCCGAGGCGATTGCGCATCTGGATTATGCGGAAACGGAAGGGAAAATCGCGGTTGAATTAAAAGACGGCGTGGAGTTTTACCGGAAATTGTGATTTAAAGAAAGCAAGTTGTTTTTTCAAATTCTTCATATCTTTTCGACAAGATTGGCGAAAATGTTATTATCTTAAATTCGGAATAATCAATATAAATTATGAAATTTTTAGCTTTTTTCTTTATTTTTATTCTGTCTTTTTCCGCATTTGCCCAAAGCGGGGATTTAGCGGTTGAAGGCGAAAAACGTTTGAAAAACATAAAGCAATTAACCTTTGCCGGCGAAAATGCCGAAGCTTATTTTTCGCGTGACGGGAAGCAGTTAATTTTCCAATCGAAACGCGACGGGCGCGGTTGCGACCAGATTTACACGATGAACATTGACGGCTCGAATGTAAAAATGGTTTCTAACGGCGAAGGTCGCACGACCTGCTCGTATTTTTTCGATAAAGGAAGGAAAATCCTTTACGCTTCGACGTATCTAGCCAGCCGCGAATGCCCGCCGAATCCTGATTTTTCAAAGGGCTATGTCTGGGCGATTTATCCGACCTACGATATTTTTACGGCAAATGCGGACGGCTCAAATATTAAAAGATTGACCGATTCTAACACCTACGACGCGGAAGCGACTGTTTCGCCCAACGGCAAAAAAATCGTTTTCACCTCGATGCGCGACGGCGATCTCGACATTTACGTGATGGACATAAACGGCAAAAACGTTAAGCGTTTGACGACCGAACTCGGCTATGACGGCGGCGCGTTTTTCTCGCCGGACGGAAAACAGATCGTCTATCGTTCCTACCACCCGAAAACCGAAGCGGAAATCGCTCGTTACAAGCAGAGATTAAAGGAAGATTTAATCGAGCCGAACAATTTTGAAATCTGGGTGATGAACGCCGACGGCACGAATAAACGCCAGATTACCAAACTCGGCGCGGCTTCGTTTGCTCCGTTTTTCACACCCAACGGCAAACGCATCATCTTTTCGACCAATTATTTTGCCGAAGACGCGAGAAAACGCAATTTCGATCTGGCTTTGATAAATTTGGACGGCAGCGGGCTGGAAAGAGTAACATTTCACGAGACTTTCGACGGTTTTCCGATGTTTTCGCCTGACGGCAAAAAGCTCGTTTTCGCCTCAAACAGAAACGCGGCGAAGCAGGGCGATACGAACGTTTTTATCGCCGATTGGGTTGAATAAAAAGGAGAGATAATTTATGAGCGAATTGGCGGAAAAATCCAAAGCGTTTTACGAGCAAAAATTAAAAAATCTGCTCGAGCCGACGGAAAAAGGAAAATTCGTGGCAATCGAGCCTGAAACGGGAAGTTATTTCGTGGACGAAGACGGCACAAAAGCGCTTTTGAAGGGACGCGAGGCTTTTCCCGACAAGTTGTTTTTTCTGATGAGAATCGGATATGAGGCGGCAGACTCAATTGGCGGATATGGATATAAAAGAGTTCGGTAGAATCAACGAATATCTCGAACCGATTATAACGCTTGAATTAACAAACGGCGCAAAAATTGACTGTCTTGTTGATACCGGATTTAACGGAACTCTTTTTTGCCGCGGGATTTTATTGAAGCAAATGATTTGGTTTCCGTTGGCGAGCAGGAATTTAATTCCGTCGCACAAGCTGAATCTCACTTTGCCGAGGTTTTTGTCGCTAGCGTTAAATGGCTGGACGATGAATTTGAAGTGAGAATTATCGCCGCCGAATACGGTTCGGCTTTAATTGGCGCGGGAATGATGCTCGAAGCAAAACTCGAAATTAATTATACCGCATCAACCGTCGTCATCGAAAAAGTTTAACAATAGAAGCTATGAAACAAAAATTTTTCATCTTCCTTCTAATTTTATCATTCGTTTTCAGCGTTTCGGCGCAAACGGCGAAGCTCGATCCAGCCGAAAAAAATCTTCGCACTCACGTTGCATATTTGGCTTCCGACCGGCTTGAAGGGCGCAGAACGGGCGAGCAGGGCGCGACCTTTGCCGCCGGTTATGTGGCGAATATGTTCGCGCAAAACAGGCTCAAAGCGGGCGTTTCGCAGACCGAAAAAGGCAGGACGAAGAATAGTTTTATGCAGACTTTCCCCTTTTTTTCCGGCGTGGAACTTGGACGGGATAATTTTCTGCGGATTATTCCCGAAAATTCGACCAGGGAAAACAAAATGGAAATCGGCGTGAACTGGATGCCCGTCGGTTTTTCTACAAACGGTTATGTTCCGCCCGCGCCTTTGGTTTTTGCCGGTTACGGCATCGCTTCAAGCGAACTAAAGTATGACGACTACGCAGGATTGGATGTAAAAGACAAAATCGTTCTCGTCTTTGACGGGACGCCGGAAACCGACAACCCGCATTCGCAGTTCGCGCATTTTAATCTCCACGCGAAGGCGAAAATCGCGCAGGAAAAAGGCGCGAAAGCGTTGATTGTTATCGCCCGCGAAAACAATTTTAAGGAAGACGATCTCGCGCAGTTGAAATACGACCAGACGCTCGGCGAAACGGCTATTCCGACTGTCGTGATAATGCGCTCGCACGGCGCGGATTTGTTTGATGTTAAGGATTTGGCGGAAATCGAAAAATGGACGGCAAAGCGACAAGACGCGCCGGAAAATGTGCGCGAAAAATTTGCTAATCCTCCGAAAGCAGTCGCGCAGATGCAAGTCAATCTGACGAAAAAACAAACCGCCGAAGCTTACAACGTAATCGGAATTTTAGAAGGAAATGACGCGATTTTGAAAAATGAAGCCATCGTTATCGGAGCGCATTACGATCATCTCGGCAGAGGCGGGCGCGGAAGTCTTGCGGCAAATTCTGCGGAAATTCATAACGGCGCGGACGATAACGCTTCCGGCGTGGCGGCGATGCTCGAACTTGCGCGGCAGTTTTCGCAGGCGAAAAGCAACCGGCGAACTTTAATTTTTATCGCTTTCGGCGGCGAGGAAGAAGGGCTTTTAGGCTCGAAGTTTTACGTGAATAATCCGGTGTTTCCGCTGGATAAAACCGCGGCGATGATAAATCTGGATATGGTCGGGCGTTTAAAGGACGATAAATTAACGATTGGCGGAATCGGCACGGCGAGCGAGTGGCGTTCTTTAGTTACACGAATACAACCGACGAATTTAGGAAAAACCGAAGTCATTTATGGAACTAAAATTGAAAATATTGATTATCAAACCAAAACACCGATTGTTATCGGTATAAACGGTCAGCCGGTCGCAACGCAGCGAAGAGATACGCCGGTTTTTAATTTACAGCTTAACGAAGACGGTTTCGGACCTTCCGACCATTCATCTTTCTACGGCAAACAAATTCCCGTCCTCTTTTTCTTCACCGGAACGCACGCCGATTATCACAAACCTTCGGACACAGCCGAGAAAATCAATTATGACGGTTTGATAAAAATCACAAATTTTGTCGGCGAAATCGTCAAAGCGATTGATCAAAATCCTAAGAAACCGACTTACACGGTCGCTAAATCTTCAGGTATGGGCGGCAGAACTACATTTAGTGTTTCGCTCGGAACTGTTCCGAGTTACGCCGAATCAAATGACGGCTTGCTGCTCGACGGCGTGCGCGACGATTCGCCGGCGGCGAAAGCCGGATTGAAAGCGGGCGATAAAATCATCAAACTCGCCGGGCGCGACATCCGCAATGTTTCCGATTACACTTTTGTTCTGAGCGAGATGAAGGCGGGCGAAACGTATGAAGTTGTCGTCTTGCGCGGAACGGGAAAGTTGACGCTGAAAATTGTTCCGGCGTCGAGAAAATAAATCGGAGCGAGGTGACTGGAACGCCAGCATCTTGCTGGCAATGAGCGCGACAGCGCGAACAACTAGTTAGAAGTTTTACGATTTGAGAATCTAAACCCTTCTACGTCGCTAACGCGACGTTTGCCGACAAGATGCTGGCGCTCCATTCATCAGCTTAAATGAAAAAAATAAACTTCTGCAAATTTCACGGTTTCGGCAACGATTACATCGTTTTTGAAGCCGAAAGCTTGAGCGAAATCGAGGACAAAAGCGATTTTGCTATAAAAGTCTGCAATCGCCATACGGGAATCGGCGGCGACGGCATCGCAGTTTTGAAGCGGCTTGGCAATGGGGAAGCCGATTATTACTGCGAAATCATCAATCCCGACGGCAGCGTCGCCGGATTTTCCGGCAATGGGACGCGCTGCGCGGTCGCGTATCTTTATTACAAGAATTTGTTTTCAGGCGAAAATCTCAAACTCGAAACCAAAAGCGGCATGAAGAATTATCAATTCATAAAGCGCGAGGAAAACACCTTTTGGTATCTCGCCGAACTCGGCAAACCAAACTTCGATCTGCCGGACAGCGATTTTTTAAGATCGCTTCCGCCGCCGGAAAATGAATCCGAGCATTCGCTTCCGATTTTATTTAATAAAGAAGGAATTGTCGTAAATGTTTTCTACGTTGATGTCGGAAATCCGGTGGCTTGTATTTTTGTGGAGAATTTCGATGACACAATAGTAAATTCCCAAAAATTCGGCTGGCGATATTTCGGTCGAAAAATCGAATCTCTGACCGAAATTTTTCCTCAAAGAACAAACGTCGTCTTTATCAAAACAAAAGACCGGAACAATATCGAAATCCGCATCTGGGAACGCGGCGCGGGCGAAACTTCTTCGTCCGGCACTTGCTCGATTGCGGCGGCGGTAGCTTCCATCTTTACAGGGAAAACCGATAGAAAAGTCTCAGTTCACGCGGAAGGCGGAACGACCGAAGCCGTCTGGCGCGAGGACGGTGAGATGATGATTACGGGAAGAGCGGATTTGGCTTTTTGCGGCGAAGTTTTCATTTAGAGGATTTTAATTGAATAAGCTGAAAAATTCGGGTCGTCTGTTACAAGCGTAAAATTCTCGACGCTCGCTTGTGCAATTAAAAGGCGGTCAAACGGGTCTTTGTGATGAAACGGAAGTTTTTCGAGTTCGTAGATGTGATCGAGCGTTACAGGCAGGATTTGTAGATTATTCTGAGTTTGGTGCATTTCGACAGTGGTTTTCAATCCGCGCTTAAAACTTAGCTTGCTGATTTGAACTTTTATCTGCATTTCCCAAATGCTCGCCAAACTAAGATACAAGACATTCGTTTTATCCAGCAAAGCGGAAAGCGTTTTGCCGGATAGTCTTTGTGGAGAATCTGCCCACCAGATAAATTCATGACTATCAATCAACAGATTCATTTTTATTCTCGATTATTCCGAAATCTTCGCCAAACCAAAATTCGTCAGGCAATTCATCATTAAAATCATCACTCATCCAAATTTCGCCTTGATTTAATCCGGCAACACGCGCTTTCTCCGACGCTTTCACCTGCTCGCGGCGTTTTTTTTCGCGCAGGAATTCGGCGAAATCAATTACTTCGGCTTGCGCGTCGGCGGGCAGGTCGGCGACGATTTCTTCGAGCTTTTTTAGTGCTGAGCTCATTCGTTTTCACCTCGCAGAGCTATTTTAACATTAAAGTCAAACATTAAAGCGGAAATTCACAATATCGCCTTCCTGCATAATGTAATCTTTTCCCTCGAGCCGCATCACACCTTTTTCCCGCGCCGCCGCGTAACTTCCCGCGCCGATTAAATCGTCGTAAGAAACAATTTCGGCGCGGATAAAGCCGCGTTCGATGTCGGAATGGATTTCGCCCGCCGCTTTCGGCGCTTTTGTATTGACGGGAATCGTCCACGCGCGGACTTCCTTTTCACCCGCCGTCAAAAACGACATCAAACCGAGCATTTTGTAAGCGGCTTTTATCAGATTATCCACGCCGCTCGATTCCAAGCCCAGATCATTCAGATATTCACGGCGTTCTTCGGGCGCGAGCGCGACGAGTTCAGCTTCGAGCTTGGCGCAAATAACAACGACTTCGGCGTTTTCTCGCGCCGCGTGTTCTTTAACGGCT
>DATHTS010000080.1:0-1593 GCA_035462935.1 Pyrinomonadaceae bacterium | reverse complement strand
CATTTTTGTAAATTGAGCGAGTTCCTCATCATTCAGACTTCTGCCAATTCGTTTTTGAGCAGTTTCTTGAACAAATTGTTTATCTATCCAATAGATTAGGTCTTCTTTATTGATAAATTCGGGCGCGACTATCTGTTCCATAATTTAGTTAAGATTCTTTGACAGTTTTACCAATATGGTCACTTGCTCAAATACTTGCCTCTTTAATATTTAATAATCCTTCGGTTTCCAGCATTTCGATTTATCCTAATTTTGAGAAAAAATTCCTGTCTTGAGTTTTCCTAGAAGTTTAAATCAATTTCTTAATATTTTCCATTTAAGTAGTCTGGTTGAGATTTATGTTTCCGACTTCGCTTTGCAGAGCACTAAATTCCTACTGATTCACAAAATTATAAACCACTGTGCCGACGGCTCGGACGGTTCTGCCTTGGATGACGACGGGGTTGAAGCGGGATTGGCGGGCGGCGTTTTCGGCGGGCTGGCGGAGAAGAGGATGTCCGCTGATTGCTTTTGCGGAGATGACGTTGCCGGTCTCATCAATCATAACTTGCACGGGGACTTGACCGGCTGCCCGCATTGAACGGGCGACGGGTGGATAGGCTGGTTTCGGGAGATTGACGGCGCGGCTGTTCAGGTTGCCGACGTTGACCGGCGGGCGATTGTCGGGCGGTGTGGTCGGCGTGGTTCGCGGCGTGGGCGTAACGGTCGGGCGCGTGTTTGCGGGCGGGCGGTTTTGGTTGGTGTTTGCGCTGTTGGTGTTGTTGTCTTCATCATCCGGTGTTGGAGTAGGCGACGGACTTGGAGTTGGTGTGCGCGTCGGTGTCGGAGTAGGCGTGGGAGTTCTCAGATTGGCATTGGCGTTGTTTGCGACGTTTGCATTGGCGTTGGCGTCCGTGTTGGCGTTTGCGTTGAAGTCGAACAGATTGGTGTTCAGATTTTCATTTACATCAGTGTTGGCGATGGTGTTTAGATTGACATTGTAATTCGAGTTTGCATCGTCGTTGCCATTGCTCATCATCCAGAAAAGACCTAATCCGCCTGCTAAAACAACCAGAGTTGTCAGCGCCGTCAAAGCGACGACCATCGCCGTGTTCGATTTTCGCGGCGGCGGTTGATAAGCGGCGGCGGTTTTCGTGCGAATCTGCTGCTCGCGCGGTTCTTCCGTGGTTGGGATGACGACTCGCTGCGTTGGAGTTTCCGGTTCGACCGGCGGCGGAACAGCCGGTTCGCTGTTGCGGCGAATGACGGTTATTTCCTCTTCATCTTCGACGCTTTCGCTCGGAAGCTCGGTAAAATGCGGCTGCTCGATAGGAACTAAAGGCGTTCCGTCTTTGGTGCAGAAACGCAGGATTTCTTCATCGTATTGGGTTTGACAGGTTGGACAATATTTCATAGCTTACGGGGAAATTTCAAGCTTTTTCGGTCTGCTAAAATCTGTGCAGCAATCTCTTCTTACGCATTCTAGCACGAATTGTTCGGGCTGTGAAAATTATCAAAATTTATAACCAGAGAACTATTAGAATTCAAGATTTAGCGTATTGTCAGAACCGCCTGCGTAAGCGGGCGGGTTTCTTCGCTGAGAAATACCCGCCC
>DATHTS010000079.1:0-11433 GCA_035462935.1 Pyrinomonadaceae bacterium | reverse complement strand
TTTACCAAAAGGAAAAGGGGAGAACGGACGAAGCAGTCAACCGGGCGGTCGCCAAACTCGAACAAGCCGGATTTACGGTTTCATCTGTGATAAAAAATGAAGATCCGCAAGATTTGCTGCTTGAGCAGGCGAAGGAGTGGAAAGCTGATTGCATTTTTGTCGGTGCTAAAGGAATGAGCCGAATCGAACGCTTATTGATAGGAAGCGTTTCGGCATCGGTCGCTGCCCGCGCTCATTGTTCGGTTGAAGTTGTTCGTAACGGATATGCGGCTTAGAGCTTATCACCACCTTAAATAACTGCGAGTAAAAACAATGCCATATCAGGGACTTACCGTATCCGAAGCGTCGGCTCGCCTCGCGGAATACGGGCAGAACGCGCTTCCCGAAAAACCTCCGAAATCGCTGTTTCGGCGGTTTCTCCTTCAATTTAAAAGCCCTCTGATCTACATTTTGCTTTTCGCGCTGGTCGTAGATTTATTCATCTGGTTTTTCGAAGGCGCGAGCGGCATTCCAATCGAATCAATCGCCATCGGAATTATTCTTTTCCTCAACGCCTTTCTGGGCATGTATCAGGAGAGCAAATCCGAGGCGGCGCTTTCGCATTTGAAGGCGATGGCGGCACCGCTGGTTTGGGTCAGGCGCAGCGGGCGGCTCGTTCACATTCCGGGCGCGGAAATCGTTCCCGGCGATGTCGTTCGCGTCGAAGCCGGCGACCGCGTTCCCGCCGACGGCGAGCTGCTCGATGCGGAAGGAGTTCTGGTTGACGAATCTATTTTGACAGGCGAATCCGTTCCGGTTGAAAAAGAGCAGCAAAGCGAGCTCTTCAGCGGGACTCTGCTGATGCGCGGGAAGGCTTATTTTGAAGTTACGCGCACCGGAGCGCGGAGCGCGATGGGCAAGCTCGCCGTGATGATCGGCGAGATCGAAACCGGAAAAACTCCGCTCGAACGCCGCCTCGACATTTTTGCCAATCAAATCGCCCGCGTAATTTTATTTTTAGCGATTTTTATTCTCGTCGGCGGATTGCTTATCGAAGGCACCGACCGTCTCGGTCACGTTTTGCTTTTCGCCGTCGCGCTTGCAGTTGCGGCGATTCCCGAAGGCTTGCCCGCCGTTTTGACCCTGACGCTCGCGCTCGGCGTCGAGCGAATGGCGAAGCGAAAGGCGATCGTGCGTCGTCTGAGCGCGGTCGAAGCGCTGGGCTCGGTTACCGTAATTGCGACCGACAAAACCGGAACATTGACCGAAAACAAAATGTTTGTCAAAGGCTTGGACAGCGAAGACCGGGAACGCGCTCTGCGGGCGATGATTCTCGCCAACGACGCCGAAGAAGACGGCGAAATCGGCGATCCGCTCGAACTCGCGCTTTTGAATTTTGCGAAAAAAGAAAATCTCGATCCTTCGGAAACTCGCGGAAAATTTTCGCGCCAAAGCGTTTTGCCGTTCGACAGCTCTTACAAGTTTATGCGGGCGACCGTGAGCGAAGAAGAAAATTTGGTCAGCTATCTGAAAGGCGCGCCGGAAGTTTTGCTCAAACGAAGCAATCTGACCGAAGCTGAGCGCGGCGATTGGGAAAAAAAGATCGAAGACTACGCCGCCGAAGGCTTTCGCATTCTGGCTCTCGGCTGGCGCGAGGGCGAAAGCGACGAGCGGATAAATTTTCTCGGTCTGGTTTTGCTCTGGGATCCGCCGCGCGAGGAAGTGCCCGGCGCGATTAAAGAATCACTAAAGGCGGGCATCCGCGTCGTGATGATCACAGGCGATCATCCGGCGACTGCGCAGGCGGTGGCGACAGCTATCGGCGTTCCCGAAAGCAACGCTTTAACCGGAGCCGAAATCGACCGATTATCAGCCGATGAACTCCACGAAGCCGTCAAAACGACGAACATTTTCGCCCGCGTAACGCCCGAACATAAGCTTCGCCTGGTCGAGGCGCTCAAAGAAAACGGCGAGGTCGTGGCGATGACCGGCGACGGCGTGAACGACGCGCCCGCGCTCAAACGCGCCGATGTCGGTGTGGCAATGGGACAGCGCGGCAGCGACGTTTCGCGCGAGGTCGCCGATCTGGTTCTTCTGGACGACAATTTTGCGACCATCGTCGCCGCGATTGAAGAAGGGCGCAGCATTTACGAAAACATACAGAAATTCATACGCTTTTTGTTTTCGACCAATCTCGCACTCGTTCTGCTGGTTGTCGGCGGCGCTTTCGGTTCTTTTCTGCTGGGTTTGACCGATGAACTCGGCGGATTGCTGCTGCCGCTGACCGCCGTCCAACTGCTTTGGATAAACATCATCGCCGATGGTCCGCCGGCGCTGGCGCTCGGTTTGGATCGCAACCCGGAAGTGATGCGCCGCCGTCCGCGCAAATCTACAGCGCCGCTTCTCGACGCGCCTTCGATGCGGTTTATTTTCACGACGGGATTTTTCAAGGCGCTGATGGGCGGCGCGGTGCTGGTAATTTTTCCGCGTCTGGGTTACAGCCTTTTGACAACGCGAAGCTCGGTTTTTCTTTACGAATCAATCGTTCAGCTTGTAATGGCGTATCCTTCGCGGAAAATAACCGTCGCGCCGAAATCGAATATCGCCCTGCATCTGGCGGTAATTTTCGGCATTCTGCTGCAAATTCTGACGATTTATTTCTCGCCGCTCAGAAATTTGCTCGGATTGGAAATTCTCGATTTTTTGGCAATAGCTTTGATCGCGGCTGCTATCATAATTACGTGGATAGCTGCTGAGATTGTCACTAAATTAAATCGGATTGAATAGAAAAATGAAAGTTAAAGAAATAATGTCGCATCCCGTTATAACGGTTCGGGAAAATGATTCGCTGGAAACGGCGGCGCGTTTGATGCTCGATAAAAAAATCGGCTGTGTGCCGGTCGTTGACGAACAGGGAAAAACGCGCGGAATCGTCACCGAATCGAATTTCACGGCGAAAAGCAAGGGAATTCCTTTCTCGACCTTCCGCGCGCCGCAGCTTCTCGGACACTGGCTTTCCGGCGCAGGCGTCGAGCGAATCTATAATGCCGCCCGCAAAACGCCGGTCAAAGAAATTATGACCGCGCCGGTCGTTTCCGTCGGGGAAGGCGATTCTGTAAACAAAGTCGTGGAATTGATGCTGAAACACGACATTAATCGCGTTCCCGTCCTGCGCGACGGCATTCCTATCGGAATTGTAGCGAGGCATGATTTGCTGAGACTGTTGGCTCCGCAGGAATGATTCAGCTTTTGACTGGAGCGCAAGCATCCCGCTTGCAGTGAGCGCGACAGCGCGAAGAAACGAGTTAATTTTGACATCGCTAAATTTAAACTCGGCTACGCCGCTCGTGCGGCGTTTGCAAGCGGGACGCTTGCGCTACAGTCTCGAATTCACAGATTTGAAATGACCGATTATTTAATTTTGCTGGCAGGAATTGCGGCGGCGGGTATCGGCGGCGAGCTTTTTGTGCGCGGCGCGGTCGGGCTGGCGAAATGGGCGCGGATTCCAGCTGGAATTATCGGCGCGACGATTGCCGCTTTTGCCACTTCCAGCCCGGAATTGGCGGTTTCCATAAGCGCCTCGCTCGAAGGCAAACCGCAAATCGCGCTCGGCGACGCGCTCGGCAGCAATGTCGTCAACATCGCTTTAATTTTGGGAATCGCGCTCGTTATTTCAGGAATAAAAACGCCGCGCGACAGCATTAAAAGAGATTTTCCGGTTGCCATTCTCGCTCCGTTTCTAACGGCGATTCTCGCGCTGGATGGCGAGATTTCGCGGATTGACGGAGTAATTATGCTCGCGGTTTTCGCGGCGTGGCTGATTGCCACCGTGTTTGAAGTTCGCAAACAGCGGAGCGCGGCTCAAGAAATTCTCGGAGAAAAACGTCAATGGTCGGCAATCGTCGCTATTATCTTCGGTCTGGGAGCTTTGATTTTAGCCGGGCAGCTGGTTGTGACCGGAGCAAAAGGAATCGCTCTTTCTTTCGGTCTCGAAGAATTCGTCATCGGCGCAACCGTCGTTGCCATCGGAACATCCGCGCCCGAACTTGCGACCGTTGTAATTTCAAAACTGCGCGGGCACGACGAGGTCGGTTTGGGAACGATTTTGGGCAGCAATATCTTCAACAATTTCTGGATCGTCTCGCTCGCCGCCCTGGTTACGCCAATTTCGCATCTGCCTTTGCGCGAGGTCGCGGTCGGTTTAGGATTCGGGGCGATTACGGTGGCTCTAACTTTTCCTATAAACGGATTTATTCGCCGGAGACGGGGCGTGCTTCTTTTGATCCTCTACGCTGCTTACGTTCTTACAATCTTGCAGCAATGATTTGAACAAAAATCAGTGTGTTTTCCCTTAAATTTTAGAATAGGCTTAATAAGTTAAAATCGACTTGCTGACGAATTTTTACCGGAAGAATGATTCAGCCGCACCGTGTCGCGGGCAATTAATAATTCTTCATTGATCCGAATAACATAAACGCTTGGGCGCGATTCGTCCGTGCCGGTAATGACTTCGCGCCCATCCGGATGAGCTTTGTTCCGCTCAGCCATCGGTTAAATTACCTTTTTGAGAATTTTAAATCTCACTCGACAGCGAAACTGATATTAACCACCGCCGTTATGTCCTTATCAATCGAAGAGGTGTCGCTAATACCGTAATCGGAGACTTCGGTGGAATCGGCAGCCGTTATCTGCAGAACGCCCATTTTTGCCGAGCGCACGGTTCCGATGCTGTTGCCGGTGCTGGAGGCGATGCGTTCAGCGCGTGTTTTCGCGTCTTTTGCCGATTCGCCGAGCATCTCGATTTTCAAATCGCCCAGTTGCGTGTAGTAATACTGCGGCGCATTCGATTCGATCAAAATGTCCTGATTGATCAATTCGGTCGCTTCGCGGGCGATTTGCGCGATTTTATCAACGTCGTTTGACCTTACTTCCAACTGCTGCCGCAGTGAATAACCTGAAATTTCCGATGTTTCCTGACCGTTTGCATCCGTCCTCCGCAAGGTCGTTGTGGAAATGGATGAAACCGTGATTTGATTTTCGGGAATTCCTTTGGCGATCAAATACTGTTTGACGCGCGGCACGTTTTCCGAAAGCAAACGATAAGCGTCAGCCAGTTTCGGGGCTTGATAAGTTACCGCCGCATTCCAGATGACCAAATCCGATTTTATGCGCTTACGAGCCGAACCGGTAACGGTAATCGCTTCATCGCCCTTTCTCGATTTCGCAAAAAACCAACCGAAAATTAAAGACGATATAATCAAGCCGAGCGCCAAAGCCACGCCCGCATTCAGCCAATAATTGTTTCTTTCTCCGTTCATTTCTTTTTGCCTCCAAGCAATTCTTAAATTAAACAACATGAGGCGTAAGTTTTAGAACAGTAACAAATACGGAGGACGGCTGTGGTCTTCCACAGTCTGTGATTAACGGAATTAATCTTCAAAACGCAGAACCGTCATCCTGCGTTCCGCATCCTCGATTACTAAACCGTCAGACTCGGCGTCTGCGCTCAAAATGATTTTGATAGTCCACGCCCCGTTAACAACGTGTGTCATATGCCTTGAATCGGCTTTTGTCCCGTCGCCGAGCATAATTTCAACTGTTGCCCCATCTCCGTTTTGCCGGTCAACGGCAATCCCGGTAAGCGGCAAACCGTTTTCAATCCAGTAATCCGTCATCAAATCCGGTTCGCCTTCAAATACGCCGATCCGCGTCGGGCGCATTAAATTTTGTTCGCTGAAAACTTTCAGAAAAGTCGTCCAATTGTGTTGTTTTGCCGCTGCATTCATAATATTTCGTCTCCTAAAATTTAATTTTATAAATATCTTTCTTTATAACTTTCGTCCTTTTGCGGACATCGTGATAAAGTGCAACGTTCGTGCCAGCAGTTTTGCCGCGCGTAAGATACGAAAAGACAATAAAAAATTGATTTTCGAGTAAAAAGGAGAATATAAAGCGTGTGAAAATTCACATCAGTCTGCGTAAAATTCCGCGTTCTCTTCGCTTTTTTTTAATATCCAAACTGAAACTTCAAGAAATAAACGCTTTCCGGCATTGGAATAACTTTTGCACTTTTGATTGATAAATAAATCGAATTATGCGCTGAGGTAAGTTATGTATAAAAGATTTGCAGATCGAAAGGAAGCCGGGCGTTTTTTGGCTGAGAAATTGAAAAAATATGCCGAACGCCCGGACACAATAGTTCTGGCGCTTCCGCGCGGCGGCGTTCCGGTCGCTTTTGAAGTAGCGCAGGCGCTCGGTTTGCCGCTCGACGTTTTGGTCGTCAGAAAACTCGGCGTTCCCGGTCAGGAAGAACTGGCGTTCGGAGCGGTCGCGTCGGGCGGAATTCGCTTTTTGAATGAAGCAATCGTCAGCGCATTGCATTTGACCGATACAATGGTCGAAACGATTGTCGAGCGCGAACGGCGCGAACTCGAACGCCGCGAGCATCTTTATCGCGGCGACCGACCGCCGCTCGATGCGCGCGGAAAAACGGTCATTGTCGTGGACGACGGTTTGGCGACCGGCGCTTCGATGCGAGTCGCTGTCAAGGCTTTGAAAGAGGAAGAGCCGAAGGAAATCATCGTCGCCGTTCCAGTCGCCGCCGTGCAAACCTGCGATGAATTTAGACAGGAAGCCGACACTTGGTGCGTCTGCGCAATGACGCCTGAACCTTTTTACGCTGTCGGACTCTGGTATGAAGATTTTTCGCAGACGACCGATGAAGAAGTAAGAAACTTGCTCGCACGCGCGGAAATCGTTTCTGACGGAGAACTGCAATTTGTTTAAATAGCTGTAAGAAGTTGTCGTTTATTTGAAGAACCGACACGCTCGAAACCATTGCGGAATTAGCAGTTAATTTGTTTAAGTTATTATTTGAAACAGGCAGACACAAACAAAATTTATCGGAGGATTTATGCAAACCAGATTAAAAGAAGAAATCAGCGCCGACCTTAACGAAAGCTACGTCGGCATAACCGATTTTAAAACCGGGCAAAATCAATATGAAATAAATTGCGGAGTGTGCAACAAAATGTTTTATGCCGACGCGGAAACACTTGAAAGCATTAACCGGGCGGTGGAACAAGGCTTGGATAATCCTTTTCTCTGCGAGGAGTGTCAGCGCGAGTATGAAGAACTGGCTTTTGAAGAGCGGTAGAATTTTCGATTAATCGGAGAATAAATATTTCGCAGTCGAATAAAATTAAAAAATCCGATTCCGAGCTTCAGGCTGAACCGGGCGCTTCGGCTGAAGCCGTTTTCCACATCCGAAACGTCTCGAAAATTTATCAGATGGGCGAGGTTGAAGTCCACGCTCTGCGCTCGGTGGATTTGGATTTGTATGAAGGCGAACTGGCGGTTTTGCTCGGCGCTTCCGGCAGCGGAAAATCAACTCTCTTGAATATCATCGGCGGCTTGGACGTGCCGACTTCCGGCGAAGTTATTTTCCGCGACCACAATTTAACGAAAGCGACCGACGCGGAATTGACCGAATACCGGCGCGATCACGTCGGTTTTGTTTTTCAATTTTACAATCTGATTCCGAGTTTGACCGCGCTGGAAAACGTCCAGCTCATCACGGAAATCGCCGCCAAACCGATGAAGGCGGAAGAGGCGCTGGAAATGGTCGGGCTGAAGGAAAGGCTAAATCATTTTCCCGCGCAGCTTTCCGGCGGTGAGCAGCAGCGCGTAGCGATTGCCCGCGCCGTCGCCAAACAGCCGGACGTTTTGCTCTGCGACGAACCGACCGGCGCTTTGGATTACAAAACCGGAAAAATCGTCCTCGAAGTCATCGAGCGCATCAACCGCGAACTCGGCACGACGACCGCCGTCATCACCCACAACGCGCCGATTGCCCGAATGGCTGATCGCGTGATTCACATCGGCAGCGGGCGGATTGTTTCGATTGAGGAAAATGAGACGAAAGCGAGCCCGGCGGATTTGGTCTGGTAAAAATGATAGCCGCAAAAAGGCGAAAGAAACGCAGAAAATTTGAATGAACGCCCTGAACAAAAAGCTTTTTCGTGATTTCCTGCATCTTCGCGGGCAAATCATCGCCACGGCGCTGGTTGTCGCTTGCGGCGTAGCTTCGTTTATCTCGATGCGGAGCACATACGATTCGCTTCTCGTCACGCAGCAAAATTATTATTCCGCCTATCGTTTTGCAGACGTTTTCGCTCATCTGAAACGCGCTCCCGAAAGCATCCGCCCGCAAATCGAGAAAATTCCCGGCGTGGCGGCGGTGCAGACCCGCGTGGTGTCCGGCGTGACATTAAATCTTCCGACCATAACCGAACCGGCGCAGGGAAAAATAGTCTCGATTCCCGAAAATCAAGCCCCGACGCTCAACGATTTACACTTCCTACGCGGGCGCTACATCAAAGCCGACAGCAGCGAAGAAGTTATTGTCAGCGGCGCGTTTGCCGACGCCAACGGCTTCGATCCGGGCGATCAGATTGAAGCGGTTATCAACGGGCGCTGGCGCAAGCTGACGATTGTCGGCGTGGCGCTTTCGCCCGAATACATTTACGAAATCCGCGCCGGAGATATTTTCCCTGACAACAAACGCTTCGGAATTTTATGGATGAGCCGCAAGGCGGTCGCGGCGGCGTTTGATATGAGCGGCGCGTTTAATGATGTTTCGCTGACGCTCGCGCCCGGAGCGAGCGAGCGCCGCGTGATCGAAAATCTCGACCGCATTTTGGAAGCTTACGGCGGAACAGGCGCTTACGGTCGCGCCGACCAGCAATCGCATCGTTTTATCTCGAATGAATTCTCGCAGCTCGAAGTTCAGGGAACTTTTCTGCCCGCGATTTTTCTCGGCGTGACGGCGTTTTTGCTTCATCTGGTTTTGTCGCGTCTGGTGAACACGCAGCGCGAGCAGATCGGACTTTTGAAAGCCTTCGGCTACACGAATTTCGACATCGGATGGCATTTTCTCCAGTTCGCTTTCGCGGCTGTTTCCGGCGGCGTTATTCTAGGGATTTTGCTCGGAATGTATCTCGGTTCGGCAATGACGAATTTATATGGCGAGTATTTTCATTTTCCGGTTTTGCAGTATGAACCGGGCTGGCTGGTCATTTTTCTTTCGTTTTTCATCAGCTTCGGCGCGGCGGCGCTCGGAGCGATTTCCGCCGCCCGCAAAGCCGTCGCCCTGCCGCCCGCCGAAGCGATGCGCCCCGAACCGCCCGCGCAGTTTCGCGCCGGTTTTCTCGAAGAGATCGGATTGCAGAAATTCCTATCGCCGACGCACCGCATCATTTTGCGAAATCTTTCGCGCCAGCCCGTAAAAGCCGTTCTAAGCATTTTCGGCATCGCGCTCGCCGCCGCTCTGCTTTTTACCGGGTTTTATTTTTTCGACGCGATCAATAAAATCATCGAGATTCAGTTTAACCGGGTTATCCGCGACGATGTTGACGTGGTTTTTTACCAGCCGAGACCGGGGCGAACGCGCTACAATCTGGCGAATCTGCCGGGCGTGATTGATGCGGAAGTTTTTCGCGCCGTTCCGGCTCGTCTGCGTTTCGAGCATCGCACGCGCCGCGTCGGGCTGATGGGCGCGGAAAGCCGGAGCGATCTGCGCCGCATCGTGGATAAAGACGGCAGAGTTTTTCGTCTTCCGGCGGAAGGAGTCGTTTTAACCAAAACTCTGGCGGACGCTTTGGAAATCCAAATCGGCGACGTTTTGACCGTCGAGGTTTTGGAAGGAGCGCGCCCGGTGCGTGAAATAAAAGTCGTCGGCACGATTGACGAGTTGATGGGAATGAACGCTTATATGGAAATTCACGCGCTCAATCGCCTGCTGAATGAGGACGACGTGATTTCCGGCGCTTATCTTTCGGTTGATTCGGCGATGCAGGACAAATTATACTCGCGGCTGAAACAGATGCCCTCGGTGGCGGGCGTCGGTCTTCCGGGCGTCACGCTCGACAGCTTTAACGAGACTTTCGGGCGGACAATCGGGACGTTTACATTCATTTTGGTTTCGTTCGCCTCGGTAATTGTTCTGGGCGTGGTCTATAACGGCGCACGAATTTCGCTCTCGGAACGCGGGCGCGAGCTTGCTTCGCTGAGAGTTCTCGGATTTACGCAGCGCGAAATCGCCGTTATCCTGCTCGGCGAGCAAGCGGTTTTGACGCTTTTGGCAATTCCGTTCGGCTATTTGTTCGGCTTTATCCTCTGTGTTTTGACAAATAATATGGTTGACACGGAAATTATGCGCCTGCCGCTCGTTTTCAGCCGGCGCACGTTTGTCGTAACCTTTATAGTAACGGTTTTAGCCGCCATTTTTTCCGCCGCTCTGGTCGTTTGGCGCATTCGCAATCTGGATTTGATCGAGGTTTTGAAAACCAGAGAATAAAAAACAGAGATGGACAAAACCAAAAAACGCATTTTTATCGGCATCGGCATCGGCATCGTTGTTTTGTTATTGCTCTGGATGATATTCAGCCCTTCGCCGGTCGCGGTCGAAACCGCTCCGGTCAAACGCGGTGAAATGCTGGTTACCGTTGACGGCGAAGGCAAAACCCGTTTTCGAGATAAATACACCGTAACCGCGCCGATTTCCGGTAAAATGTCGCGCGTTAACATAACGGAAGGCAACAACATTCCTCGCGAATATGTCATCACGGAAATTGACCCGAATCCGCCGACTCCGCGCCCGCCGAGCGAAACCGATTTTTTGATAAATCCGGCAGCCGTCAAAGTTTATTCCCCGGCAAGCGGAAAAGTCCTGCGGATTTTCGAGAAAAGCGAGCGCATTTTGCAAGCCGGAACGCCGATTCTGGAAATCGGAAATCCCGGCACGGTGGAAATCATGGTTGATGTTCTCTCAACCGACGCCGCGCAGATTCGCACCGGCGATTCGGTTTTGATAGAAAACGAAAACTTCGCCGAGCCGATAAAAGCCCGCGTCCGAACAGTCGAGCCGCAAGCCTTTACAAAAGTTTCCGCCCTCGGCGTCGAAGAACAGCGCGTCAACATCATCGCCGATTTCCTATCGAAAGATGCGAATTTCGGCGATAATTTTCGGGTTGACACGCGAATAATCATCTGGCAGGCGCAAGACGTTTTGAAAATCCCTTCAAGCGCGCTTTTTCGCAGCGGTGAAAAATGGAATGTTTTTGCCGTCGAACGCGGAAGAGCGCGCCAGCGCGAAGTCAGCGTTGGACACCAAAATGCCGCGGAAAGTCAAATTCTGGAAGGCTTGAGCGAAGATGAAACCGTCATTCTTCACCCGCCGAATCAACTCACGGAAGGAACATCAATCAGTATTCAATAATTAACCGCTTACTGGATTCTTTACCGCGAAAACTTTCGCGTATTAAATGTGAAAATTTTCGCGCTTTTTAACACTCTTTATAATCCTTTTAGTCTTAAATCTAATAAAATGAACAGTTTCGTTATTGGCACAAACCTTGCGAAATTGTTTGGCGTTAATCATTCGTGAGCTTTTCA
>DATHTS010000078.1:0-2913 GCA_035462935.1 Pyrinomonadaceae bacterium | reverse complement strand
TATCGCCGATTCGCAGACAATCCTCGCAGCCTGTCGCGATTGGAAAAACAGGGCGAATGTGTTCCAAATGTTAACAAACCGAATCATCAACCTGCGGCTTGAAATCAACAGCCTTTTCAACGTCAATTCCAGAACTTAATTCATCGCCCGATGAAATAAAAATGTTTGACGATTCTGTTTGACCATCCATCTTATTTTCCGCAATTTTCGACGTTTGATCTGTGCCCTTTGTTTTAACCGGTCGGAATAAAGCCGCGTTCCGGGCAAAGGCTTCGGTTGAGCCTGATAAAACGAGTTCATCGCCTTGCTGCAGCGCAAAATCAGGCGGTAAATTTTCTAAAACTTGCCCATTCCGGCGCACTGTTTGCAATGCCAGACCGTGTTTTTCATCGAGCTTTAAATCTGCCAGAGATTTTAGAGCGACCGGCATTGCCTCCCGAACTATAATCGTGCGCGAATCGAGACAATCATCGCCCGTTTTGCAGGCGAACACCGATTTATCAACTTCCGATTCATCTTTTAGTAAAGCCGCATAACCGTCTCGCCGCGCCAGTTCTTCATATACTTCGATTTCGGAAGCCGGAATTCGATAATCGCGCAAAACTTCGCCGAAAAGCTGAACGACGGATTCTATTTCTTCGGCGATGACAATATCCGCGCCCGCTTCCGCCAGATGCTCGACTTCCGCCGTATAGCGTGTCCTGACGACAATTCGCATCGTCGGATTTAACTGCCGCGCAATGGAAGTGATGCGATGCGCCATAGACGGATTATCGTCGGCAATCACCATCATTTTCGCTTTATCCACGCCGACAAACTGCAATAAGAAAGGCTTGCTCGAATCGCCGCGTACAACCGGCAATCCGTCCGCGTCGGCTTCATTCGCGCCGTCCGGGCTGAGAGTGGTAATAATATAAGGAATTCCCGAACCGCTCAAAACGCGAACCAAACTGCGTGCGGCTTGCCCGTATCCGGCGACGATTACGTGGTCTTCCAAACCAATCGCTTCGGCAGGAAGTTGCTGTGTTCCGTCCTCAGGCAAATTGGCTTGCTCTATTTTTTCAGTTATACGGCTCGACAGGCTGTTGCCGATTCGCATCAAAAACGGCGTCGAAACCATTAAAACTACCGTTGCCGCAATAAAAGTTTGCGAACCGGTTGTTCCCATTCCAGCCGGAGTCAAACCGACTTCACGACCAGCTCTTTCCAAAACAAAAGAAAATTCACCGATCTGCGCGAGCATTAGCGCAGATGCGGCGGCAACAGGCATTTTGTAGCCTAAAGCCCGAATGCTGATTCCCGTCGTTAAAATTTTGATAATTAAAACAGCCGCGATTATCAGCAAAACAAGCGGCAGATTTTGGACGAGAAACCGCACATCGAGCAGCATTCCGACCGAAACGAAAAATGTCGCGCTGAAAAGGATTTGCAAAGGCAGCGTTTCGCTTAAAGCGTGATGGCTGAAGCGGCTTTCGCTGACCATTAAACCGGCGAGAAACGCTCCGAGCGAGAGGCTGACTCCGGCGAGACTCGTTAAATAAGCCGTGCCGAAACAAATGGCGATTACCGAAAGCAGGAAAAGCTCCGGCGAACAGGTTTTCGCCACCGTTTCCAATATTTTCGGCATTACTCGCCGCGCAATGAGCAGAACGGCGGCGATGATAAAGACGGCTTTGAGCAAAACCCAGATGATTTCCGGCAAAGAACCGCCGCTGCCGCTTAAAACCGGAACGAGCAAAACCATTACGACGATTGCCAAATCCTGAAAAATTAATAATCCCAATCCAATTTGTCCTGACTCGGAATTTGTTTCGCCGCTTTCGCCCAGAAGTTTTAAGACAATGGCGGTAGAACTCAAGGCGACCAAAAATCCGGTAAAAAGACCGATTCGCCAATCCACGCCGAAAAGAGCCAGCAAACCCGTTACCGCCAAAGCCGAAAGCCCGACCTGAAGCGTTCCGCCGCCAAAAATCAGCCGTTGAATACGCGCCAGTTTCTCCAGACTAAACTCGATACCGATGGTAAAAAGCAGCAGAATAACGCCGATTTCGGCGGTCGCGTCAACCAATGCCTGATCGCGCACAAGCCCCAAAGCATTCGGTCCGATCAAAACTCCGGCAAGCAAAAACCCGACGATTGGAACAAGTCGAAGCCGAAAGCTGAAATAAGCAATAACGGCTCCAGCGACAATCAGCGCCACAACCTCGGTCAAATAATGCGGAATTGCGCCCGCGGCGAAAATATATGTTGACGCAAAATTCATCTTTATAAACTTTAAATCAGTATAAGAAAATTTGCCCGCGAAAGATACGAAAGAAACGAAAATTAAAATGTTAATAACAATTAACCATTAACGATTAACTGTATTGACAAAACAGGTTGAGAGGAAAAAGCGTGAAACTCTACACTATAAATTCTAAACTATAAACTAATTCGGATATGTTCTGTAAAATAGTTTAGAGTTTATAGTTTAGAATTTAGAGTTTGGCTTGAATTCTTCTTAATCTGTTTTGTCAATACAATTAACTATTAACTTATTCATTTTTCGCATCTTTCGCGTATTTCGCGGGTAAATTTCTCTAAGGCTTAATTTTCGCCTCGCTCAAAGATTTTTTAATATTCGTCGCTACACGGTCAAAGACCAGCAGCGGGCTGTTTTTATCGGTATTTATCCAGAAATAAATTGAAATATCCGCACCGTCAGCCGTTAGATCGGTCACCACGACATTCGGCTTCGGCTCGTTGTCAACGCCTTCCGCCTCAAATAAAACTCGTTTGATGACTATCTTCGCCTGCTCGACATCGGATTCATAGCCGATGCTGATCTTTAAATTCATTCGCCGCTGAGCGCCTGCGCCGCGGACGGTCATCGCGTTGGAATACATCTCGCCGTTCGGTATCAAAACCAGCTCG
>DATHTS010000077.1:0-4019 GCA_035462935.1 Pyrinomonadaceae bacterium | reverse complement strand
ATCGGCTTCTTCGGTAATCGGGTCAACCGGCTTTTCGCGCAGGTAGCCGCCTTGAACTAAATCGTCCAGCGATTGCGGCAGTTTGCCTTTGTCCGCGCCGTATTGGTCAATGGCGCGGCGCATCTGCCAGAGATTTTCCTGAAGAACGGTTTCACGCGCCTGCTGAACGGTATTGCGATATGTCGGCACGGCAACCGAGAGGAGGATTATCAGGATAAACATCGCTATCATTAATTCAAGCAATGAAAAGCCCGCCTGGATTTTGGATTTTGGATTTTGGATTTTAGATTGGTCTCCGGTTATTTGTCTTTGGCTTTTTACCAACCACCGACCACCGATCACCGACCACTTTATTTTACCAATCACTGTATTTCTCCCCATTCAAGGCTTCCGCGTCCGAACTTGAGCGAACATCGAAAAGGTTGATTTCATCCCAGCTTCCCGCGTCCTTTGTTTGATACGATGACCGCAGCTGCCAATCCGATTCTCCGGTAATCGGGTCAATCGGCATTTCGCGCAGGTAAACTTTCGTTAAATCCTTTTCCTCGTTTAAATCGGTCGCGTTTTTGTCTGTAAACGCACCGCCGGTCGTTTGAATGTTCGACCCGCGCGCTCTGACTTTTACGCCCTGAACCAAAATATCCAGGCTCGGCGGAAAACGATCAAGATTTTCCGCGCCGAAGATTATGCAGTCGTCAATCACCACGCGGCTTCGCGGATCGGAGGGAATATTCATACCGGGAGCCGTCCGATTTCCCGTTGCAATCGCGCCCTGCGGACACGCGCCGTAAGCATCACGGTGAAATTCGTCAATCGCCCCTCGAATCTGCCGCAGAGTCTCGCGCAGGCGCAATTCCCTCTGACGTTTGACCGCATTCTGAGCCAGCGGCACCGTTCCCATTACCAAAATTGCCAGGACAGTTAAGGTGATGATGAGTTCAAGCAAGGTGTAGCCCGATTTCGGATTTTGGATTTCGGATTTTGGATTTGATTTGAAATCTACAGCTTGCAGCCTGTAGTTTTTACGAAACCATTCCGCAACCCTTTGAACACCAAACCTTAAACCTTGAACTTTGAACTTTGAACTCATTTTAAAACTTCACCGTAAAACTCTTGCCGTTGGCGGTCAAGAAATTCAAAACGTCGGAATCGAAAGTGATTTCCGGCTTGCCGTCCGCGAGCGCCTCGATTTCGATGTAAGCCAGAATGCCCGAACTGTTTTCCGCAATATCTTTCGAAGTTGAAAGCGAAACATACATCTTGCCGTTTTGATTTAAGAACGGCGAGGCGGTCGTCTGCGCTATATCCTTACCGAAAACATCGCCGAAGCTGACCGAGCGCACCGCAACTTTGCTGTTGTCGAATTTCAATCCCAAAACCGACGAGCGAAACGCCGTAGCGCTCCTGACCATCACGGCAACCTTTGTCTTTTCACCCGCCTTCATTTCCGGCAGCTGCGGCAAAAACTGCAATTCGGCAAGCGGTTTAGCAACGGGTTCGGCTTGCGGTTCGGAAACTTCTTCTTCATTTATTTTCAAAGAAGTTTCTTTAGTTTCGACCTTGCCTCCAGCCGAATCAACCGTCGGCGTGATTTGCAGAGTTTTCACGCTCGTGTCAATCGGTTTTAGGTTTGTCGCTAAAGCCGTATTAGTTTTTGGCGTATTCACTGCTGTTTGATTTTCCGTTTTGGTTTCGGTGGAAGCATTAACATTAGTTGGAGCGCTTGTTGTCTGCGCCGACGTTGTTTGAACATACGCCGGTTCTTCTTCCTTGCGGTCTGGAAGCTGCACTTTCGCGACATTCGGAATCCGGCGAGCGGCGGCAAGCTGTTCGTCGCGTTCTTCCTGAATAATCATCGCTTCCAGCGAACCTGTAGTCGGAACGCCCATACTTCCTGTCGGACGCTCGACTTCATCTTCCGGCAAAATTGAAGGAGCACGGATAACTTTCGGTGTAATGGCAATGATAATATCAACCTGCCGGTTGTCTTTAGTCGGCGTTGCGAAAAGTCTTCCGATAAACGGAATCCAGCCCAAAACCGGGAAGCCGGCTCGTCCTTCGCTTTCTACGCCCTGCGCCACACTCGCTAAAAGAAGCGTTTTATTATTCTGAACGCGGGCGGTTCCTTTAATTGTTCGTTCTGTAAACGTCGGAGTATAAGGATCAGGTCCGGCGGCAACGTCCTTCGATTCGATTTCCATTTTCACCTGAACGTCCTGATTCGGAAAAACAATCGGAGTGAATTTCAAAGTTAAACCGACCTGCTCGTAATTGACAATGGACGCCGCGTTACCGAAATTATTTTGAGGCTGCCCGGGTTGGTTACTATACCCGAGAAGCTGTGCGGTCTGAACGGGAACGCGCTGACCGATACGCGCCGATGAATCTTCGTTATTAAAAGCGTGAATCTGCGTGGAGGCAAGTAATCTTGTGTTATTTTTACTTTGAAACGCGCTTATAACCGATGACGGAAGTATTATTCCCGTCGCTATCGCCGTAGCTAAACTAGCGCCGAAATTACCGTTAAAGGGAATAACGCCTGCATTTGAGCCGCCCAAATTATTGAGTTGATTTGGCGCATTCGCTGTAGGGCTAATTCCGATTTGATTTCCTATCCGCAACAAATCTGTTTTGGAAACTTCGTAAATTGCCACATCCATCACAACTTCAGGACGGTCTTTATCCAGCGCCTTGATCAAATCAGCAATGATTTTGATGTTTTCTGACGTATCGCGGACGGTGAGACTGTTAGTAGATGCGTCAATCAAGGGAATGGTCGGCGTTCTGCCCGGCTGAACCGGAATCGCCGTCTGCACGACCTTGGCGACTTCCTTCGGATCGGCGTTTGCTAAATAAAAGGTGCGCAGAACAAGCTGTTGAAAAAACTGCCGGCGATTTTGGTTGGCTACTAAAATCGTTCTCGGACCGACTCTTTGGAAAAATAAACCTTCCTGCAAAAAGATGTAATCGAGCGCTTTCGCGGCGGTTACGCTTTTCAGTTCGATTTTGACCTGACGCGCATTGCGCCAAGAATCGGCATCGAAAAGCACGTTCAAATCCAAATCCTTTGCCAGGTCCTTAATTAAAAACTGCAAATCAACGCCGCCCGGAAATGTCACGTCGCGCAGTCTCTCCAGTCTTTGCGGAACTTCAACATCCAACGGCGGCGACTGTCTATCCAAGGCGGTTTTGACAAGTTTCACCGTTCCGTCCGGCTGGGTTATAAGATCGCCGTTCTCCAAACCTCTTTGAAGACGCAGCATTCTCTCCATTTCGGATTTCGCCAGCTCGTTCACCGGGTCATAGCCGTAAGCCTTGCGGAAAGAAAGATACGCGCCCGCGTAATCTTTCTGCGATGCCTGCATATTGCCTCTTTTCATAAACATCTGCGAGGCGTTGAAAAGAGCGCGTTGGTAATGCAGTCGGTATTCCGGGTTTTTCGGGTTTTCGGCAACTGCCAAGGCAAATGCCTCAGCCGCTTTATCCCACTGCTCGGAATTTTCGTGCTGCATTCCTTCTTTAAAATGCTTTTTGCCGTCGCCCATTGCCAGAACGGAAACCGGCGAGAGCAAAGTGATAAGCAACATTAAACTCAGCGAAAGACGAAGATAGTTTCTGGTTTTCATAGCTTTTTGAATCGGATTTGATTGTGTTTTCTCAAATTTGGATGCCTAAAGTTTATTTCTGAAATTTATACACGCGACCTGCCGCGCAAAGTTTCAAAAATATTTACGACTTAATTAAAGCCCGAAATATTTTCAACCCTTTTTACAAAAAAAGCAATGATTAAATCTATCCGCCGAAGCTATTTCAGAATTATTTTTACAATCTCCGGTCAAAATTATTTGCTTAAAATGCGATTTTGATTGTTATGCTCTTCGGCATTTTTGTTTTATAATTCCAGAAAGTTTTAGAAATTATCGAAATAAACAATGAAAATAAATCAAAAAATCATCGCAACCAGCTTAATCGCAGTTTTCGCTCTATTCGGTTTTTCCTGCCGGCAGCAGGACGCCGAA
>DATHTS010000076.1:0-2345 GCA_035462935.1 Pyrinomonadaceae bacterium | reverse complement strand
TAACCGGCAAAGCGGGAACTTTCGCCATTACAAATGCAAGAATCGTAACCGTTTCGGGCGCGACGATTGAAAACGGCACGGTTGTTATTCAGAACGGGAAAATCACCGCTGTCGGCGCGAATGCGACTGTTCCGGCGGGTGCGGAAAGCATAGACGGCAAGGGCTTAACGGTTTTTCCCGGAATGATTGACGCTGGAACAAATATGGGACTTGCGGAAATCGGGCAGGGCGCGCGAGCGACGATTGACGTTGCCGAAGTCGGCGATTTCAACCCGAATGCAAAAGCGATTTTGGGCGTTAACCCGCATTCTTCGCACATCAATGTAACCCGCGTCAACGGCATCACAACCGTGCTTTCGATGCCGACCAGCGGGGTGATTTCCGGTCAAGCCGCCGTGATAAATCTCAACGGCTCGACGCAGACGGATATGGCGGTTGTGCCGGATTTCGGTTTGGTTCTGAATTTCCCGCGCGTTTCCACCTTCGGCGGTTTCGGTCCCGGCGGACCGCAAACCGTAGATTTCAGCGAAGCGGTTCGCCGCCGCGACCGGCAGCTCGAAGATTTGAAAAAGATGTTCCGCGACGTGGAAAGCTTCGCCCAGGTTCAGGAAGCCTACGCCAAGGATAAAACCCTTCCGGTTCCGGTTACCGATCTCAAAATGGAAGCGATGATTCCGTATATACGCGGCGCAAAACCGATTATTTTCACGGCAGAGCGCGAGCAGGATATTCGCAGCATCATCAGATTTGCCGACGAAATGAAGGTCAGGGCAATCATCTACGGCGGGCGCGACGCTTCAAAAGTCGCCAACGATTTAAGACAAAGAAACATCCCCGTCATTTTCACCAACATCTACAATCTGCCGCCGCAGGATAATCCGTATGATTACCTGTATGCAACACCCGCAGCGCTCCAGAAAGCAGGCGTCCGATTCGCCGTTTCGACCGGCAACGACGGCGCGGAAGTCCGCGATTTGCCGTATCAAGCGGGAATCGCCTCGGCTTTCGGTCTGTCAAAGGAAGAAGCCCTGAAATCCGTCACGCTCTACCCGGCGCAGATTCTGGGAATTTCCGATAGATACGGCTCAATCGAAGTAGGCAAAACAGCAAACATAGTCGTCGCCGACGGTGATATTCTCGACCCGCGCACGAACATCAAATACCTGTTCATCAACGGCAGAATGCTTCCTTTAACAAGCCGCCATACCGAACTTAACGAGGCTTTTAAGGATAGAAAGTAGGTTAAAGGGTTAAAAGAAAAAACTAAAGGCATCTCGAATTCTGAGATGCTTTTTTATTTGACAGCTCTTTTGTAAAGTCCTGAAAAATTTTATTGTTGTTTTTTGCTTTTTCGTTTATATTAAAACTCACAAAAACTTCCAAAAAATGAGCAATAAAGAACTCACATCGGTTTTGCTTTCAGGATTAGCTGTTACAGGCGGAGTTTTAGCTACTGTTGCAACAGGTGGAACTGCGCCGGTTGCAGGTTTAATTTTCACAGGCGCGCTGGCGGCTCTGGGCGGCATTGGCGGAAATCTTTTAAGCTCTTATCTTGAAAAGAAGTTTATTAATCCGTCCTCAAAAGATGAAATTTTAAGAAACGGTGATTTGATAAGAGCTGTCGGGAAAGCGATTTTCATTTTAATCAACGACGAAGCGAAGAAAGAAAAATACGGAAGTTTTCGTGCAATTATAAAGCATGTTGGCGAAGGTGACGGCAAAGAGTGGGAAGCATATCTTGAAGAACGTCTGCAGGAATGGGAAAAATATGTAAAGGAAAATATTGATAAAGAAATTCCTTCCGCCGAAACGAAACGTCCGATTTATAAGACGCTGGAAAAGATTTTACCTGCCCAACTCACAAAATATATCAAAGCCGGCGAAGGTGAAATAGATAAGCTTCAAGCGCTAACACCTGAGAGTTGGGCAATAATCGTAAGGGGTCTTTTTCAGTTGCGAGCTTATCAGCCTGAAGATGAAGTTTGTGAAGAAATAGGTAAAAGACTTCATCAGGATTTCCCGAAAGCCTTAAGAAAAGTTTTGATTGATGATTTCAGTCAAGGTGGAAGAGCGTATGCAAGTATGGTTTTCCGGCTTTTGAGCGAGGCTGGTCACTTTTCCAAAATAAATTATGAAGATAATCAGGAAATCAAGCAAAAACTCGATGCTTTAATCATCCGAATTGACCAAGTTAACGCGCTTTATAATTCAAATACAGATGATCTCGATGATAAATTCTGGCAAGACGCTTTTGATTTACAAAAGGACATTAAAGTAATTACATCCGAGGCTTTACAGAGAGTCGTTAGAATCGAAACAACTCAAAAAGAA
The DNA here is from genome assembly GCA_035462935.1 of Pyrinomonadaceae bacterium. Classification (GTDB taxonomy): domain Bacteria; phylum Acidobacteriota; class Blastocatellia; order Pyrinomonadales; family Pyrinomonadaceae; genus DATHTS01. The sequence continues at coordinate 14 of DATHTS010000076.1, read as the reverse complement.
CACACCGAAAAACT
>DATHTS010000075.1:0-3673 GCA_035462935.1 Pyrinomonadaceae bacterium | reverse complement strand
TGGAAAACTTTCGCGCACGAACTTGCTCACAATCTGAGTGCTAATCATGTCGAGGATTCGGGAGACTGCGCACGTACTATAATGGTTTTTAGTATTTATGGACTTGTAGAAGAGAGATTTTGCCAAACTTCAATAAATGAGATAACTAACTTTGTTAATAATTATGGAAGCTGTTTGCAGCAAATTGAAAATAAAACAAAGTTTGATTTTGACGGCGACAACAAAGCAGATGTTTCCGTTTTTCGTCCGTCGAACGGCTTCTGGTATGTCATGAAAAGCTCAGGCGGATATTCAATTACCAAGTGGGGCTTGGAAAAGGATAAGCTCATTCCCGGAGATTACGACGGCGACGGGCAAACCGATCATGCCGTTTATCGGGAAGGAAACGCGCCTTTAGGCAGCATCGCCGACAACACCTGGTATATTCTCAGAAGTTCGGATAACACAGTTGTTATAAGAAATTGGGGGATAAGTGCGTCTTCCGTGCTGGATATACCTGTCCCTGCCGATTATGACGGCGATGGGCGGACTGATTTGGCAGTTTATCGTACTAGCGATATTGTCCCCTCGCCGGGATATTTCAGGATAATACAAAGCTCCGATAATACAATAGTCGAGAAACAGTGGGGGAATAACAATGATAAATTCGTTCCGGCAGATTACGACGGTGACGGAAAGGCGGATTTAGCCGTCTTTCGAAACGACCCGTTTCCGGGCACAGGAGATAGAGAAGGCACTTGGTATATCCTGCAAAGTTCAGACAATAAGATGAGAGTCGAATATTTTGGGCTTAGGGAAGACAAACCTGTGCCTGCCGATTATGACGGCGATGGGAAGGCGGATATTGCCGTGTGGCGACCGTCAAACGGAGTTTGGTATCGCCTCAACAGCAGTGATCGTTCCTTTGCTGCCATTCCTTTTGGTTTTTCAGAAGATAAACCGACGCCTGCTGATTACGACGGCGACGGGAAAACCGACATTGCGGTATTTCGTCCTTCGACAGGCGTTTGGTATCTGCTGCGTTCGAGAGATGGATTTACGGCATTACAGTTCGGCTTACAAGAAGACATTCCCGTCCCGAATGCCTACATTCGTTAGCTTTCCTTCAAAATAGAGAAAAAAACTCTGTTCGATATTCGGCGGAGTCTTTTTCTTTTGATGAGTTTTCGATTTAATCGGGCAAGCGAATGTTCGCTCATTTTCGGCAGTTAGGAAACAGCCACCATTTAACCAAAATAAAAATTTTAATCCCAAATCCGAAATCGAATCAGATTCTTGAAATCAAATCGCTTGTATGCTTGACGCCGCTCGCTTTTTCCATTTCTTCCTTCGCCATTGCGGAAGTGTTCTGAATACCGGCAAGCCGCAGGCGGAATTCGTCCGGGTTGGTTGCGCCGCGCAGGGCTTCTTCGAGCGCAATCAGACCGGATTGGTAGAGATAAAACAGCGATTGGTCGAAGGTCTGCATTCCGTATTGCGAAGTTCCCGCCGCGATTGCATCGCGGATTTGCGAGGTTTTTTCTTCATACAGAATGTAATCGCGGATAAGCGGCGTGGAAACCAAAACTTCCACTGCGGGAACGCGGCTGTTTCCTTTCGCCGATTTCATAAGGCGTTGCGAGATAACCGCCTTCAAAAGCCCGGCTAGCTGAATCCGAATGGACTTCTGCTGGTAAGGCGGAAATGCTGAGATAATTCGCGTTAAAGTTTCGGAAGCGTCGGTCGTGTGCAGAGTCGAAAGAACCAAATGCCCTGTTTCCGCCGCCACCAAAGCGGTTTCCATAGTTTCGAGATCGCGCATTTCGCCGACCAGGATAACGTCCGGGTCTTGGCGCAGAGAACCCCGCAGGGCTTCGGCAAACGAGCGCGTGTCAACGTCAACTTCGCGTTGCGTGATAAAAGATTTCTTGTCTTTATGCAGAAATTCTATCGGGTCTTCGATGGTTACAATATGCGAATTGCGCGTCTGGTTTATGTGTTCGACCATCGCCGCCAAAGTCGTGGATTTTCCCGAACCGGTCGTTCCGGTTACGAGAATCAAACCGCGCTGCTCGTCGGAAATTTTTGATAAAACAGGCGGCATACCGAGGTCGGTAAAGCTGCGCGCCTTATCGGAAATGACGCGGGCGACGATGCCGATTGAATTCCTCTGCTGGAAAATGTTGACGCGGAATCTGCCCAAACCCGGAATGCCGTAGCCGATGTCCACCTCGTAAGCTTCTTTAAAATGCAGTTTTTGCCGGTTAGACATCATCGAAAAAGCCATTTCCAGCGTTTCGTCCTGCGTCAGGCGCGAAGAACCGGAAAGCGGGCGCAATTCGCCGTTGACCCGGATAACGGGAAAAGAACCGGCTCGCAAGTGCAAATCCGATGCCCCGAAACTCATCGCCATTTGCAGTAAATCATCAATTCTACTCGGCATAAGAAGAAAGAAAAGCTTGGTGGAATGTTACGTTTTTGAAAGAATGCAGCCTAAAACCGCCTGACTCTGATTGTAACCGTTCCGCGTTTTATGCGTCAACACATTTTTTGTTTTTCGGTTTTAAAGGTTTTTCTCAGCTTTTGTTCACTCGAACAACGGTTTTGAGTGTTTTGAGCTAAACTTTTCAAATTTAATTTGCTTTCCTTTTTTAAATTTTATCCGAAATTCCTTATAAAATTTTAATTTTCAGCAGAAAATTCATAAATTCGGATTTTGCCAAACCGCCCTTTTTTATATTTCTCAATAAATCCGCCGCTTTTTTGTTCTCGGCAAAATGGAATATTAATTGCCTGTTAAATTTTGAACGTTTTCCCTAAAAATGAAAGGTTCAATCTTTCCAACTTACAAAAATATAAGGAGACAATTATATATGAGACAGAAATTCGTTTTTTTCTGTTTGCTTTTGGCAGCTATTGCGGCTTTTACGATTTCCGCCGCCGCACAGGTTACCACGGCAGGCATTACCGGAACTGTCCTTGATGAAACCGGCAAAGTCGTTCCGGGCGCTACCGTTACCGTAACCAATCTCGGAACGAGAGCAGCTCGCACGGCTGTCACCGATTCGTCAGGGTCTTATACAATTACCGAACTTCAGCCGGGCAGGTATGAAGTCTCGGTTGAGGCGCAAAGTTTTAGCAAGTCCGTTTTGAGGGATATTGAGCTAAACGTCGGCGCACGGCGAACGGTCAATATTGACCTAAAACCGGGTCAGATTACCGAAGTGGTCGAAGTTACGAGCGAAGGCGCTTTGATTGAAACCACCCGGAGCGATCTTGACCAAACCATTTCCCCTAGAGAAATCGAAAATCTTCCGCTTTTAAATCGCACCTTTGCAGGGCTTTCCGTCATTGCGCCGGAAGCGCGTCCGGTCGGTAATTTCGACCCGACGAAAACGCGCGTCGGCAACATTGCCTTTAGCGGCGGCGATGGACGGCAAGTTAACGTTAATGTTGACGGCGGCGACAATAAAGATAATGTGGTCGGAAGCCTTCTGCAAAACTTTCCTACGAATCAATCCAGGAATTTCAGGTTCTGCAGCATAAATGGACGGCTGAACAGGGACGCTCGGTCGGCGGCGTAGTCAACGTTATCACAAAGAGCGGCACGAACAGCTTACGCGGTTCGGCTTTCTACAACTTTCGGAACGAAAAACTCCGCGCGCTTGATTTCTTTGATAAACAAGCTATAAAT
>DATHTS010000074.1:0-14268 GCA_035462935.1 Pyrinomonadaceae bacterium | reverse complement strand
GACGCATTAATCCAGTCGCTATCAGTCGGATTAGCCCGATCTATGACATAATATCCCTTTAGTTCCACTGTATCCTCACCGAAGCCAATTACTTCGATCGTATCCCAAGCGATAAAATTAAGACTGTCAACCCCGCCTTCCGGCATTGTCAAAACCCGAAGATCAGAGAGCGATTTCGGATTTGGCAGAAGTTTTAAATTGTTTTCCTCATTTATTAGCAAGTCTTGTTCAAGAGCAAGTCCAACTCCGGTATTTTCCTGATACATAGCAATCTCCTTATTAATTTCTTTAATTTTGTCCTTTAGCAAAACTGAATCACTCCTAACGAGTGTTCAATGGTCCCGCTCAATAGCGGAAGATTTCGAAGAAACCGAACGTTTTTTGACTTCTTTAATCAGAAAGCTTGGTTAAAAAGCCTTACCATTCTCGATCATCTTTTTTTTCAGTTCCATCCGGTACCCACAGATTGGATTCGGTTGAAACCCTTCCGACAACTTCATACCAATCGGTGCTGACAATACCGCCACTTAAATCTTCTACCCATTGGGCGCGTAGGCGCGTATATTCCGTCGGGGCTGTGGCTGAATCCCTCATTTTTCTCGCCATCTCGCGGGAAGTTCCTTTCTCCAATTTGCGAAGCATTTTAGGATCTTCCCAAATAGCAATGCCGATACCTTGACAGCTTTCTGGATTTACAAGAAAAAGCGCATCGTTTAATCCTTGAGAACGCATTTCGGCGTGAAAGGGGACAAGAACCTCACGAATATGTTTATATACATCATCAGTTTTTTTCGGCGGATAATGCATAATCGTAATTCCGGCGTACATAATTTGACCTCCTAATCTTTAGTTTGAAACTAAATGTTACACTCTCGATTATTTAATTACCTCTTCCAAATTGCTAATTTGTCCCGACCATCCATCTTCGATTGCAATTTTGATATTCCATCAGCCAACAAATTAGGCAGAGCTAACAATATTGGCGGGTCGGTAACAGCAAACGGACGCAGCTCAATTTTTATACTTTCTTTGTCATTTGCGCTTTGGATATGTAACGGCGTTTCTCTGACTCCGACTAAAAGTTTGGAAAAATCGGGCAGAAGATATTCCAGAGCGTCTTCTGCGCGAGGCAATGCGGCAGCCATCAAAAAATAATCCCCCTGTAGTAATGAGCTAAGACAAAACGAACCGCCGCGAGTCAGCATTGTCCCGGCTACCGGACGATTTTGCGGAATCATTTGCTCGAATAAGCCAACGAAGATAAGCCCTTCAAAATTCTTCGGGGCAAAAATTTTTCCTTTTACAAAAGGCTCGATAGCCATTTCGTTTTCCGGCTGCCAACCTTCACGAAAAAGATGTTTCCAATCGAACAAGCGAATTTGCTTTGCCAACCGACGATACTCACGAGGTGAAAGTCCGACTAGTTCGGTAAAGCGCGATGTAAAAGTTCCCACACTATTGTAGCCGACCTCGAAACAAATGTTTGTAACGCTCATCTTTGTTGTCAGAAGCAGGCATTTTGCTTTTTCCAGTCGCATCGCGTAGAGAAATTGCGCTGGCGGCAAACCGGTTACTTGATGAAACACGCGGTTAAAATGAAACGGACTCATATATGCCATTTTCGCCATTTCTTCCATCGTTAAAGGTTCACCTAGATTTAGACTGACACTTTTGATGACGCGCTCAATCGCCCGTCGCCGGTCAATCAGCGTGCTTTGACGAACTTTGTGTTGAACTTTTATTACAGTATTCATTCACATCTCCTCAAAAGTTAAAGATAATTTTGTAAAGCCACTTGTAAATTCTCCGGTATTGGCGTTGGCACAATCAAACTCCCTTCACGCTTCATACAGGCAACTTCCTGTTCACCACGTGCTACGAGATCTTCATCGCGCCAATACTCAAAAAGCATAAGAATTCGATTTTGTTTGAGCGAATCGAGCCGCATCCGTATAACAATTTCATCAAAGGCGTTGAGTTCGCTGAAATAATCACAGGAAACTTTTGTCGTGACCATCGCAAAACCGTCTTTGAGCTTCGGCAAGATATCGGGCGCGTAATCGCGCAGAAACATCTCGCGGCAACGTCCCTGCCAGCTTACGAAATTCGCGTAATAGACGTTGCCGACGAGATTCGTCTCCTCGAAACCGACCGTGTGCCTGTATTCGTAAACTTTCATCTCGATTTATCGAAACTTTATTTGCTCGGTCCTATAAGAGTAATGCTGTTTCCCACTATCATTCCTTTCGGTTGTAAATTTTCATCAACAAGTGTTCCGCGATTTGCGTGTTTGGCTTCTACCCCAAAAGGCGGAATAGCATTTATCTCCGCTTTTATTGGAACCGGAGTGATCGTGTGCAAACTGCCGAAATCCGGCAAATCAACCTGAGCGCAAACTTCTGCTGACAAGATTGCGGGAAAAATATCTTCACTAGTTTTCGGAATAACAGTTCCAAATGTCGGTCTTCCCTCAAAATTTGTTACCCTAACATCACCGAGAGAAGATTTACCCTTCTGATCCATTGCGGTAACTGTCCAAGGCAGGACAAACATATCTTCTAAATTACCAAACTCCTCTCTTTCATCTTCACGAAGCAGACTTATCGGAACTCGAAAAGGCATTCCAATTACTACACGCATCATACCAGTAACAACGAAAGATATTTCATTCGTAAAATCGCGCTCGCCGTTGTTGGGATCAGACAAAACGAGCCGTAAATCGGTTTTTGTTTCAATATCAGTTTGCATTTCGCTAAACCTACTTAATGTTTCAAACATTTTTTCTCCTTATCTATTTTGAATTTAGAATTCCGAAAGCTAATTCGGATTTTATTTTTTGAAACTTGGTAATATAGGAAAAAAGTTCCCTGTTACCGCTAGCTAAAATCACCCACCCACCTTGTTTTGTTGATAAAAACGTCAAATTTCCACTAGATGAAGCGTCCATTTTTTTCAGACATTCCTTCGCCGTCCAAATTCTGTTTGCCGAAATGTTAAAGTCTTCCTTCGCTTCCGCCGCAACGGTTCGAGCCAGCCGAAATCCGTCATCGCCGAGCAAATCGCGCCACGTTTCTTCGTCGCGTTCTTCGACAATTTCAATATCGCAGGCGATTTGCTTTTCACCCGCAACGGCTAAAGTCAGATCGCCCGCGTGCGAAGCCGAAACGAATTTTCCGCCGATCACTTCCGGCTTGCCGTCGCCGCGATAAAAAATTTCCGTTTCCTCGCCGAGCGCGTTTTGTATCGCCTTGCGGCTTCGCTTTCTTCGTTCGGAAACCGAATCCCGCACGAGCGCGGCACGAATCGTTTCATCTTCCAGAAATTCACACGCCTTTCGTTCGAGATACACGGCAAGAAGCGGCGCGATCCATTCGCCTTTAAAATCCGAGCCGCTAATTGCCTGCAAACGTAGCGATTTCCAGATTTCGCGCACATCGCCGCCGGAATTTAAAATTTCCAGATCGTATGTAAAAAGATTTCCTTCACGCGAAATTTCCTTTGCGTGAATCAGACAATTTTCGTCCGTCTGATCTTCGGAAACGAAAATTTCCCCGACACCGACAGGCAAAAGCGTCGTCTGCGGAATGCAGGCTTGGATGGCGTGAATCGCCGCGTCGCGCCGCGCCGGATCGCCGAGCAGAAGTTCCGAAGGCAAAAACTGTCCGAACCAATCGCTCTTGCCGTTCGCCGAAATTTCCGCCAGACATTCTTTCGCTTCGAGATGCTTATAACTCGTAAGTCTCTGAAAACGCCCGCGATGAAAAAGAATTTTTCCGTAAATGTCCTGCGACGGATTTATTTCCACAATCGAATCCGTATGACCGTTTAATTCAAAAATCGTCTGAGCAAATTTTTCCGATTCGGCAAAACCGCACAAGGCGCGAAAATGGTCAATCTGAAAATCGCTCGAAGAACTGCGAAGCGCGACCTCGACCGTTTCATCATCACGCGCCAGAGCGAGCAGGCGAATCTTGAGCGGCTGATTTTCTTCGACGACGACGGGACGCGAAAATTTCACGTCGCGGAAAACCGGCTTCGCATCGGTTTCGAGCAGCGCGGAAGCCGCCTGCGCCATCGCTTCGAGACCGAGAACCGCCGGAAAAATCCGCTCGCCGTTCAGGCGGTGATCTTCGAGATAAAGATCATTTCCCGTCGAAAGCTCGACATCGGCGATTAGTTCGGTTTTCGGATAATAAACAACCGGCTCTTCGAGAAAACGCCGGAGCGGAAGCGGCGGACGCGCAATCGGAAAAGCCGGAATGTCGCGGAAACGGCTCATCACGACAAACGACGGCGGCAAATTTTTTGCCGAAAGAATTTGCAAAAAAGCTTCCACGCCTTTTTCCAGAGGAATCGGCGTAATGCCCTGTCTTTCCAACAAATCCAAATCGGCTATCCGCGCGCCCATTCCGATTTCCGACCATACCGACCATTCGATTGCCAAACAGCGGCAGTTCGGGTTTTGCTTCTGAAATTCCTCGGTAAAGCGCGTCAAAAGCTGGTTTGCCACGCCGTAATCACTCTCGCCCGGAAGTCCCGTGCGGGCGATGATCGAACCGAATGTAATGAAAAGTTTAAGTTGCTCGGGCGGAAGCGCATCGAGTAAATTCCGTGCTCCGCCGAGTTTGACCGCAACCATCTTTCGCAGTTTTTCCTCTTCGAGGTTGGCGATAAGTTCCGGCTCGTTTTTTGCTGCGGCATGTAAAATGGCAGTAATTTTTCCGAGTTCGGCTTCGGCTTGTTCAACCACCACCCGAAGTGCCTCTTTATGGGTAACATCTGCGGTAAAGTAACGAAACTCGATTTTTGCCGACCGAAAACGGGCTAAGTTTCCGGCTAGTTCTGCATCTTTTTCGGGCATTGAAGTTCCGAGCAGGGCGAGCCGCACGTTTGTTTTTTTCGCCAGTGCCAGAATGCATTCGGCGGTGATGCCTTTTGCCCCTCCTGTAACCAGCAAGACATCTTGAGCCGTAAGTGCCAGCTCATTCTCCTTTGAGGAAAACGGTAGCGGTCGCGCCAAAGGCTCAAATCGCTTGTCGTTTTCGTCGTAAAAGACCTCTGTAAAACCTTGTGCCGATGAAATCTCCGCTAAAATTATGTCAATTTCAAATTGTGCTGGAAGATTAATAACGCAAGTTGGAATTTTCGGGTTTTCGAGCGTAAAACTTCTGGCAAAAGCCGAGAGGTTCACACCTTTCTGAATGACAATAAATTTGCCTTTTTGGTTTTTGATCGCCTCTTTTGCGCCTTCGAGCAAAAGAGAGAGATTTTCTTCACCCGTAAGACAAACAATCGTGCCGCTGCCCGCGAGAAGGGTAGCCTTGTCCCGCAATTTTTCAAGGGTGGAAAACTCGGGCGAAGCGAAAATCCGCCAATTGCCTTCGTCTTCCGGCATTTCCGTATTTGGCAGCTGTCTCTCAACCAATTCAATGCGGAAAGGTTTAACCCAAACATCAAGTCCTGCTGGCAAAGCGTCGAATTGCTCGCTGCCGTTATTTTTGGCGTCTCTCAGTTTTTCCAATCCTTCAGCTATTTGTTCCACACTGGCATCCGCAAAATCCGTCGGCGAAAGCGGGGTCGGCGCATCCAAAAATCGGGCGGCTGAAGTGACGATTTGCCCGACGGTGATGGAATTTAAATGCAAATCGCTGAGCATTCGGCTTTCATCTTTTACCGATTCAACCGGCAATTCGGCGCGTTCTGCAACAAGTTTTTTTATTAACTCGATTGGGGCTATGATGGTTTCGAAAGTTTCTTTTACTTCAATTTTTTCAACCTGCGACATTTCAGCGGTAGCTACTCGGACACTGCTTTCGCTCGGAAGAGGTGCTAGTTCGCACGGGTTGACAAAAAACTTCGGTTGCCAATCGAGATTAAATGGTCTGGTAAAACGATTGTTGTAGAGCGCCTGCGCATTAATTTTCTGTCCAAGTATAAAACTAGCGCCGACTGCTTGGAATAGACCTTTTAAGCTTTGGCTTCCGGCTTCTAAAGCAACTGTTGGGGTGTGACTGAACTGCTTGATTAAGCCGCACAAGATTTTGCCCGTCCCGGCTTCTATCCATAAATTAATTCCCGATTTTTCAGCATTTTTGATGGCTTCAACAAATCGAACAGGCTCTGTGATTTGACGGTGAAGCAAAGCACCTAAATCATCTTTCGGAGAAAGTTTTTCGCCCGTTACGGTTGAAAAAATTGTTTTTTTAATTGATTGGAAAGCTTCGGTTTTCAGATGTTCAGCTAGAACTTTCGCCGATTTTTCTACTAGAGGCGAATGAAAAGCATGAGAAACCGGAAGTTTTACCGATGCTATATTCAAATTTTGCAAACGGTTTTGAAAACTTTCGATTGCTTTCTTTTCGCCCGAAACAACTGTCTGCCGCGGAGCGTTAAGGGCGGCGATAACGATTTTTCCGTTTCCGTTTAAAAGTTGACCAACCTGTTCCTTATCAGCTGAAACGCTCAACATCGATCCCTCCGTTTCGCACATTTCAGTCATTGCCTGCCCGCGCACGACGGCAATTCGCCAAAGAGTTTCCAGGTCAAAAGCTTCCGCCCAATAAAGAGCGGTAATTTCTCCCAAACTATGCCCGACCCCAACCCTGGCATTGATGTTAAATTCGTCCAACACGCACAAACCGGCAACCGAAGCTGTTACAATAGCTGGTTGAGCGATTCGAGTGTGGGTTGCGTCTTCATTAGTTTTCAAGTCAATTTTTTCATAAAGTTCACGAACAGTGGAGAAACGCTTTCGCCACAAACCGCCTTCCAAATTCGACGGCGATCCTTGTCCTGAAAAGACAAAGCCGATTCGAGGCTCACGGTCGGAATTCCCGTAAAAGACGTCGTTTTCTTCGTCTAAAATTTGAGTTTCACCGCTTTGAATTTTTTTAATGAGGAGTTTTATTTTTTTTTCTAGTTCCAACGGCTCGGTGGCGATAATGGCGGCACGATAACTTGTTTCTTCTAATTGTCGTGCCAATTGAGCTGACAAATCGCTCATTTCCGCAAGTGAAAGGCGGGCGGCGAAACTTGTCAAATGTTCAAGTTTTTGGAGTATATCTTCTCTTGTTTTGGAACTGAGTAAAAACAATTCAGCGTCCTGTGCTGAAGCTAGCAAAATCTTTTCGTGACGATTCAATTTCGGGCGAGAGGTTTCGCGAAAGCGCTCTAGAACGACATGCGTGTTAATGCCGCCAAATCCCATCGAACTGATGCCGGCCCGCAACGGTAAACTGGCGTCCCAGATTTCGGCTTCTTCAAGAGTTCGCAATGGTGAATTCTCCTTACTAATTTCCGGGTGCGGCGTTTCGCACCCGGCGGTGGGCGGGAGAATTTCGTTTTTCAGGACCAGAACCGCTTTGATTAAACTGGCAACCCCGGCGGCAGCTTTGGTATGCCCAATGAGAGTTTTGATCGAACCGATAACCGCAGGCTTTGCTTTATTCAGAACACCTCGGCACAGATTCGAAAGAGTTTTCAGCTCGACCGTATCGCCAACTGCTGTTCCGGTACCGTGTCCCTCAAAATAGGAAACCGTTTCGATAGCGAAACCGGAACGGTCGTAGGCTCTCTTTAAAGCGAGAGTTTGACCAGCAACTTCCGGGCGCGTAATTCCGCCGCTTCCGTCTGAAGAGATACCCCAGCCTTTGACTGCGGCGAAAATGTTTTTGTTTCCCCGGATAGCGTCTTCTTCGCGCATCAAAACGACGAACCCGCAACCTTCGCCCGGGAAAAATCCGTTGGATTGCGCATCGTAAACGCGCATTTTTTTTGACGCAAGCGCCCCCGTTTTAGCAAAGCCGACGAGTTCAAATGGATCAAGACTCAAATCAACCCCGCCAGCCAAAGCCATATCAACGTCGCCAACAGCAAGTGAGGTGCAGGCATGGGCGATTGCCAGAAGCGATGACGAACATGCACCGTCAATCGTATACCCGCCGCCTTTGAGATCGAAAAAATTGCAGATTCGTCCGGCAATTGTGTTAGAAAGATTACCGGCTAAAGATTCTTCACCTATTGGCGGAAAGGGATTTTTGTAGATTTTTTCGAGTTTTGTGAGAAAATCCTCTATTCCTTCATCTGTTTTACCTTCTTCGCGGAACACGCTTTCGACCATCCGTCGCACAAACGGGTAACGCAAGCGTAAATTGCCGGCGCGGGAAAATTCCCCCGTCAGAGTATTGCCCAGAAACACACCCGTGGTATCTTTTGGTAAATCTCCCTTGTCCGAAAAACCCGCATCCGCAAAAGCCTTTGCCGCTGTATCCAATGCTAACCAATGAGCCATATCAGCTGAGCGAAACGTGCTTCCGGCAATCTTGTATTTCAGACGGTCAAATTCAAACCCTTCAATCACCGCCGCTTGCGCTGCGTAAATCGAATCGGGGGCGTCACGGTCATCGGAAAAATAATCTTCCAGACGCAATCTTTCTGACGGGATGCGGCGAAAAGCGCATCGTTGGGCTAGCACATTCTTCCAGAGTTCTTCAGGAGAGCTAGCGTCCGCATAACGGCAAGACATTCCGACAATAGCAATTGACTGGCACATAATTTTCTCAAGATATCGAAGTTACCGGGGCAACTTCCGCAGATACGGACGGAGCTTCCGTTTGCCCTGTTCTTTCCGTTTCCCTGACACTGCCGCGATTTTCTGACCACGCTTTAGCAAACAGAATTACTCCCCTAACAGTGCAAGTAATCGTTAGAGCAAAAAACAATCCAAAGACAATGTGCGAAACCATTAGAAGTCCATAAAACAGAGCGTTTGCAGAACCGAAAATAATTTGATTTCTCGTTTTTAATGGGGTCGTTGCCGGATCGGTGATCATATAAAAGGTGTAAAGAATAAACGCTACCCCAGTCATCGGCAGAAGTGCGGCAACAAGCGGAGTATCAAAAATTAGGTTTCGCAAAAGAGCTTGCCCAGTAAAGCCGATGAGCCATGCCGCAATAAGCGGCAAACGTTTAGTAAAAAGCGCGTTGAGAAGCGTTCCGCTGCAAATAATAATTCCGGGAAGAATCCAATCGGCTATGCCGTCGAGATTTTCCGTAAACATATATGGAGGCGCGATACCGATCCAGCCGAAAACGAGCAAAGTGACGGTGATACCAAAGTTTGAAGGATTATAGAAATGCCGCATACCCTTTCCGCTCGGAACGCGAAAAATCGCTTTCGAGCCGATGGCGACCGCCGTTGCAAAAGCCACGGGAAGCAAGGTGTCATTGACGTATATCAGCATCGAAACCGCCAGAGCCGTAATGTGCGCGGGCAAAAGAAAGTCAATAAATCGAACTGCGCCGGCGCTAAACTTATAGGGGCGTTTTTCGGTTTTTGCCGAAATTGTTTCCAGCAGCAATTCAAGACCATATGCCGTAACTAGCGCGACAAACGGCTGGGCGTAGGACTGTTCAAAACCGAAAAAGGTATGACCGAGAATGTTCAAAACGGTGATCGCTATTGCGAAACGCCGCAGCCCGCCGATACGCAGCCGATTTGCTTCGGCAATCTGCATTCTTGTTTTTTCATCCATATTCATAAATTTCTTCTCCATCAGGATTTGCCTAACAAGACTGTATACCAGCCTGGAATCATCTCGAAGGTTTGTTGTTGAACTTTTCCATCGCTGTCACGCCATCGTATTTCTACTTGTAATTTCGCGTCTTTAGGCAAATCTCCCAATCCAAAATGCACATCAGGGCTTCGCTTGCCCGAATGTCCGTTGCCGCCATCTACAAATGAGACAAGTCGTTTTCCGTTCGGCAATTTTATGGACACAAATGCTCCGACAGCGGGTCGGCTCGGCGTTTCCAATTTAGGATGACCTTCATGTACGTCGGTTTTTACTTCCCGTTCCAGGGGCAGGCGCAGGTTCATGCCGAGATACTTTCTGTTTTGATCGGATTCATTTAGGTAAAAAAATGAACTGTCCCACTGATTGGCAACTGCAAAATCAAGACTTCCGTCCCCATTGACATCAGCCGTCGCAATGCCTCGCGTAATCTGCTGGTGACCAAGCCCAAGTTGGGTGGCAAGATCGTAAAATCTACCGTCTTTGGCTCGAACAAAAAATGGGTTGTGTGTTTTGCCGCTTAAGTCATCATCCGGCTGAAATCTGTGCCACATTTCCGGATTACTCAACAACTGGTCGTTGCCCATTGCCGTTTCATGTAGTTCAGCCCAGCGCGGCGTTTTACCTTTGACAAATCCGGTGGCTTGAATAATTTCGAGCTCCCCATCGTTGTTGAAATCTCCTGTCTTTACGTCCCAACTCCAACTGCTTCTCGAAACCCCAAGCTGTTCGCTCCTGTCAACGTAAGGAGCAACACCTTCTTTCATTTGCTCGGTTTTGCCCGTGCCGACAAAAAGGAAATGACTTTCTTCTAAAGCATATTCAGCCGCGATATTGCTAACGTAAAAATCGAACAACCCGTCGCCGTTAATGTCCGCGAAATCCACTCCCATGCCCTTGAATCCGTCGCGTCCGAGAACTTTCGAGTTCGGCGTGGTGAAATTCTTTCTGCCGTTGAGTGGCGCGAAGCGAATTTGCCCCGGCGTTGAACGGTTGTGGAGCAGTCGATCGGGACCAAAATCGTTGGCAAAGTAGAGTTCGGGGAAAAGGTCTCCATCCAAATCACATGCCCCCACCGCCAGTGTCCAACCGTGCGTTAACTCCGCTTTTTCTTCCTCATCTGCGACTTCGACATAATCTTTAATTTCCTCAAAATTCACCCGAGGGTTTTCTCCTTTGGCTGCACCAGCAAAACGCAAAATACGACTTTGTCCAGCGTTGTAAGCACGGGTCATAGAATGTTGCATAACCTGTCTGTTTTGAGAATTAGGATCTAGGATTTCTCCGCCGTCCTGGTAGTAGTTGCCGATGATGATGTCGAGATGCGAATCGCCATCTAAATCCGCGACCGTTACCGCGCCAGTGAACCAACGCTCATCGCCTTTAAGAATCTCTTGCGCGATATAAGCCTGTGGATTTAAGACAAACTGCTCGTTTTGTTTGCGGGCGAGAAAAATCAACGGGGTCCGCCCCCAATAGACAACCAGAACGTCAGCCAAGCCGTCCTCGTTAAAATCATTTATCACGCAGCCCATCGGAGCAATTGTCGGTTTGTTATCGAGGTCATTTGCATCAAGTGTGAAAGGCTCAAAGCGATTTCCGGTTGTCGGAACGGGACCAACTAAAACATGATCGGTTCGCGGGTCAACTTTGCAAAAATCATTTGGCAACCCGTCGCCGTCCAAATCGTTTAAGGCAACACTTGCTCCGGTCGAAGAAACCCAGCCCGAAATGTTTTGCAGACTCGGCGCGACATTCCTTACATTGCGGTCAAGCGGCACTTTTTCATCGGGTAAAGGAATTTGCTCAAACTTAAATTGACTGGCAAGATATTCTCGCTCAGCCTGAGAAATATCGGGTTGCCGAGTAAGAAAATAAAGTGTTGTTATAATGCACAAAGCAATGATTAGAGTTAACTTGTTATGTATAAAAATCAAAATTTTTTTCATACTGTCACCTGCTCGAGCGAAAACTCTTTTTGAATTCTTTGCCGCCAAACTTCATAAGCCGGAACCGTTCCGTCAATCGGTAAATTTTGTAGTTTCATGTCCGTCACAAAAGCTGCTTCCTCGATTGTGCAACGGCAAAACACGCGACATGCCATTTCGGTATGGCGAGCCGGATTTCCAGCGCGCAGGCGTGCTTTGGCGGCAAACGCCGCACCTTGCGCCAAATAAGAAAGATAATGCTCTCCTGCAGAAACTTTCAATTTTTCGATTTCCGGTTCGCTGGCGTCGCCAGCATAGGCGCAAGCCAATCCGATACCGCTCCACAGATCAGAGCGTAGTGATTCCGGCAATTTATTAAGTCTTTGCAGTATTTTCTCGGTATCCGCTCCTTCGACAAACCACAAACTTCTACCGAGTCCCTGAGCAAAAGCGCGACGGGCATAACCGGGAAGCCAATCCAGAGAAACTTTGGAATGAAAATATTTACGCGGATAAAAATAGCCCTCATGAAATCCGAATCCGTCCAGAATCAGCCATCTGAGAACAGGATCGAATCTGGAGATTGTTTTGAGAGGGCGCCGGCGAAGCCAGGGAATTCGCGCCAATGCCCAGCCGACTCCGACATGCAACATGTAAATATGAGCTTTACCCGAGCCAGAGAAAAATTCTTGCAGAAGTTTTTTGCGCAACGGTAAGAGATTGTCAAGAAGTGTCAATCCCATCGCCGCGCCTTCAAAAGCAAAACCGCGGTAAAGCGGCTCAACCAGATTAAGATCATCGGCTAGATCAGAAGTGCTATTAGCGGATAAAGCCGCATGATAACCGTAAAGAAACTTTTCACCAACTGTTTCTAGATGTCCGGCACTTTTCGTAATTCGAAAGCCGCGCCGGAGGAATTTTGCTTCATCCGGTGAAATCCTGAAAATCTTCTGATAAAAACGGCTGAAATAGGGTAATTTCATATATTTCTGAAATCCCAGTTTTGGAAGCGTAAAAGCAGTTCCAAATCTTTCAATTTCAGAAAAGAAAATTGCAGATGCTTGATAAGACAAATGCTAAAACCTTTGACAGTTGTATCTTTAAAGACCCAAGAAGTTCCCGCAAAGGAACTGCCAATTGTTTTGTGAAATTTGTCTAAAAAGAAAAGCGCATCTGAAGTTTCCTTTCAACAAACTTTAGCTTTTATTGTTTGTCTCTGGACAAAAGATGCGTTAAAATGCGGAATTGTACAGGGCATCTTAGGCGCACCTTTTGTGCCAGAGATCTCCGGTAAAGTCCGAAAAGTAGGTCGCAACTACTTTTTGGACTTTTCAATTTTAAATTACAAATTAAGTTTTGTTCGTTTTGTCTGTTGTTTATCGGCTTTCAAGTTAAGCCGCTTAAGGCTTAAAAAACATTCAAAACTTTAATTCAAAACCTGGAATTTGAATAATTTATCTTCTTCAAATAACTTTCCAAAACAAAAACCGACTTCTTTTGAATCTAAAAATATTTGGTATCCTCGCACAACTTCAAGGGCGGGAAGACCAAGAAATAATTAAAAAGCTAGATACTTTCTTTTAGTTGCAAATGCTCAAAATTCATTGTAGTTTGCAACCTACAGCAGGGAATTCCATCCCTATAGATTCAGCGTAGTCGGTTAAATACCTGGTTTATTTCAATGAATTTAATCTATCTTCAAACCATTGTCAAGATTTTTTAAGCGATGTTAACAATTATTTCTGCAGTAACAGTTAATTATCGAATCACAGCCTCTGGAATCTGTAAAGATTTCACAGCTGATTTTTGGGATTTGAATTAACCTTTTACCGATCTCCAAAAATCATATTTTTTACTTGCTTTATCTGTATATGTTTTTTTTTGTCCAAAACCTTACACATTTTTTTATTGAACCTGGGAAAATTACGTCTTGGTATTTTCTCCGGTTTTAGAAGTGAGGTAATTAAGAAATTGATTATCGCTTTTCGAAGTGTCTGTGTTAGAAAAATATTTGTACAGTTTTTTGAAGAGCGACGATAAAGTTCGAGCCGCTTCCCGATACGGGCTACCAGCGGTGAAACGCGTGCGCTCAAGCATCAATTGAAACGGCAAATAAGGCTTAACTAAAATATTTTTCTCATTTACTTCGCAGTTCGAGAAAATGGTTTTGACCAATTCTTGTTTTTCTTCCGGCTCTCCCCACTTGTAGCTTAAATACGCGGAATTTACCAGTTCGAGAAATGCTTCCATTCTTTTGACGGCTTCATCGGAATTGCGCCGGAAATTCGCCAGCTTTTCCTTGATGGATTGTTCTTCCATTAAGAGTTCGTTTTTTTTGTTTATATATGTTTCTTTGTCAAAAACGCCGTCAACGTAGGCATCGGCAAGCTTTGAAAGGCGGTCTTTAACATTATTCTCAAAAAGCTGCAACCGTTTGTATTCGGCTTCGTAATTGGCTTCCGACTTTTGGCTTTCTTTAAGTGTTTCCTGCTTGAAATACTCGTATTCAAATTTATCCATCTGGAGTTTTTTCGTCGTTTCGATTACTTTCTTTTCCAGAAGTTCTTCTCTGAGCGTTCCTCGCGTGCAACTTCTCGTATGGCAGCGGTAGTAGACGTTACCTTTTTGTGTTTCGGCAATATAGCGATTCCGGCATTTGGCGCAAAAGACCTGCCGCCGGAAAACGAAGAAATGCCGCTCGGTTTTTTTAATATTCTTGCCTTCAAATACGGCTTGCACTTGTTCAAATAAAACTTTGGAAACAATCG
>DATHTS010000073.1:0-11878 GCA_035462935.1 Pyrinomonadaceae bacterium | reverse complement strand
CTTAATTCAACTGCGCCGAATAAAATGATGAAGGATTTTCAATCTTCAGGATTGTTCGGCGCAAGAAATGTTCACAAAAAAATTCTCGACATCTATTATCCGCGCTTTGACGCTAGCGACGCGGCGCATTTGAAACTTGCCGGACTAAGCGAGAGGGCGCATATTAAAGCGAAAGAATATCTTGAAGCAAATCCGCCGGCGGGCGATTTAACGCCGGTAAAACTCGGCAGACTGCGCCTCGACATCAAACGGCATTTGACCGACGAAATGCAGGCGATTGATGAATTGGTCGAAAAATTAATTGGTTAAAAATTGAAAATCTTATGAGTTTTGATGCGGCAGTTTGATTTCCACAGTCAACCCTTTTTCTTCCGCATTCCGCGCTTTAATTTCTCCTTTATGCGATTGAACTGCTTGCTCGGCAATTGCCAAGCCTAGACCGACGCCGCCGGTTTTGCGTTCTCTGGCTTCGGCGACGCGGTGAAACGGTTTGAAGAGCTGAGAAAGCTCGTCTTCGGGAACGCCTTCGCCGTAGTCGCGGATTTTTACGACGGATGCCGTTTTATTTTTGGTCAGCGAGACTTCGACAATTTCATCCGTGTAACGAACGGCGTTTCGCAAGACGTTTTCTATAGCGCTCCGCAGAAGATTTTCGTTGCCGGAAATTTCGCTCGGCTCGTTTTCCAGAATCACGACTTTCTTGCCTTTGCTTTCGGCTTCAAAATTCGCGTCGGCGACAACTTTTTCGACTAATCTGGACAAATTCACCTGCCGTTTTTCAATCGTTTCCGACTGGCTTTCGAGGCGCGAAAGCGTCAGGATTTGCGAGATCATTTCGTTTAGCTGTTTCGCTTCGCGTTCGATTCGGTCAAGGAGCGGCTGCGTTTCGGCGACCGATTTTTGTTTTGCCAGTTCCAGAGCCACGTTCAGACGCGAGAGCGGCGAGCGGAGTTCGTGAGAAACGTCGCGCGAGAGGCGTTTTTGCGAGGAGATCAGCGATTCGATGCGCTCCGCCATTTCGTCAAAATCCTTGGCAAGCTTGGAGATTTCGTCGCGGCGCTTGCCGATTTTGGGATAAACGCGGGTTTGCAGATTTCCCGCCGCAAGCTGCTTTGCAGCTTCGCTCAATTTCACAATCGGGGAGGAAAGATAGCGGGCGAATATATAGCAAACGAGAAGGGCGGTTATTAATAAACCTAAAAGCCGCGCGTATCTGAGGCGCGATTCGCCGAATACGGGCGTCGGCTTCGGGCGTTCCCAGCGTGTAATTAAAACGTATCTTTCGCCGCTGCCGAGCGTGAAGCTTTTTGCGGAAAAACCAGCGTTCGGGGCGCTGAAATCGAGTTCTGCGGTCTGCGTGTTAAAGGCTTGCGCTGTTATCTTTGGGAGAATCGGATTGTTTTTATCGTTTAAATAAAGAATTTCGCCCTCATCATTCGCCAAACCGATGTCGCCGATAAACTCGTTTCTTCTGATTCTTTCTAAAAATGTTTTAAGTCCTGTTTCGCCTTCATATTCGAAAATCTGCGCGGCGGTGTCGGCATAGATGTCGGTTTGATTTTTGACGGAAACTTGCCAACGGCTGACAACCGGCTCAGTCTGCGTCGTCCAATTCAAAAACATCACCACGCCGACCATTAAAGCAATCGCCGCCAAAAACCAAAGGAAAATTTTTACAAACAAATTCACTTTTCATTTATCATTTAACATTTATCATTTATCAGAAGCCTTTATCCAGGTGCGCTTTTGTTAAATGATAAATGTTAAATGTTCATTGTATAAATGTATCCGACCGAGCGGATCGTTTTGATGCGGTCGTTGTCCAATTTTTTCCGCAGATTGCTGATGTGCATATCGAGACTGCGGTCAAACGGGGAAATCTCGCGGTCTAAAACCGTGCGGCTCAAATCTTCTTTGGGAACGACTTTTCCGGCTTCTTTTAACAACGCGACAAGCAAATCGAATTCGACCGAAGTTAAATTTAATTCCTCGCCGTCGAGTTTCGCCGAACGCGCAGCGACGGAAACTTCGACATTATCAATATGCAATTTTCCGTTTTCAACTTCTCTGTCTTCCTTTGTTTCCTGCACGCGGCGCAAAATCGCCCGCAGGCGCGCGACGAGTTCGCGCGGATTGAAAGGCTTCGGCAGATAATCGTCCGCGCCGATTTCCAGACCGACGATTCGCTCCATATCGTCGCCGCGCGCGGTCAGCATCAGGACTGGAATTTGCGAAGTTTGACGCAGTTCCCGGAGAACGTCAAAGCCGTTCATCTTCGGCAGCATCACGTCCAAAATCACCATATCGAATTCATCCGAAAGAGCCTTTTGCAAACCGCTCGCTCCGTCGTGAACATCTTCCGTCTGAAATCCTTCGACCGAAAGGTATTCGGAAACAAGCTCGCAAAGCTCCTCGTCATCATCAATAATCAATATCTTATTCATATCGGAATAAATTCTATGTCAAAAGATGCAAAATTTCCCGTCAAAGTCCAAACTTTTACATTTCTTTACACTTCATCACGATAAACTGACGTTTTTAGCCTCGTGGAATTCGTCTAAGTATTGAACGCGGAAAAACGCCGCATAATTTTTATAACTTAGGAGAAATAATGAAGAAAATTACAGTTGCAATTTTATCTATAGTTTTAGTAGCAATGGGAGCAATGTTTATTTTTGCTCAACAAAACAACCAAACGGAAGGAAAACGCGGTTTCGGTAAAAAAGGATTCAAACGCGGCGAACACGGAATGATGTTTCGCGGGCTGGATTTGACCGAAGTGCAGAAAGCTCAAGTCAAACAAATCAGGGAAAACAGCCGAACAACAGTCCAACCGATTCGTGAACAAATTCGCGCAAATCGCCAAAAACTTCAAGAACTTTCCGCGAACGGCAATTTCGACGCGGCTCAAGTTCAGGCAATCGCCGCTCAGCAAGGCAGTCTCTCGGCACAATTAATTGTGGAAAGAGAAAGAGTTAAATCGCAGGTTTATCAAGTTCTGACTCCCGAACAACGCCGGAAAGCCGCTGAAAGACGAGAACAAATGAGAGAACGGTTCAAAAACAAAATGGAAAATCGTCGAAACAAAGCGGCAAATTCCGGCGGTGACATTCTCTAATCTCTCACTCATCACTAAACACGCCAATAGCCTGCCAAATAAAAAGACTTTGCAGAAATTCTGCAAGGTCTTTTCTCTTTTAATTATAGCTGTTAAGAAATTAATATATCGTCATAACAAGTCAGAACCGCCTGCGTAAGCGGGCGGGTTTTCTGCGGCGAAGTGACCCGCCCGCTTACGCAGGCGGTTCTGACCCGTATCTCTATTTTTTCCGTTTGTAGTGAATTTTCCACAGTAAATTCCAAGTCTTTCCTTCGTCCGTAGAATTTTCCCAGTTCCAGTCTAAAGCGTCTTTTGTAATGTTATAAAAAATCATTCTCTGCATCGTTTTCTTTCCGTCTTGACCGGAAAATTCTCGCCGCAGGGTCATTTTTCCGTCCTTAAACTCGCCGACAAAATCCAGATAGCTGCCCGCGCTGTCAACCCAGGTTTGTTTCCAATGCTTCGCCTGCGCGGAATAAACCGAATGGCTCATTCCTTTAAACTTCATCTGCTCGCCGCCGTCAAAGTTTTCCTGAACGACACAGCCGTCGAGAACTTTCTGAATTGTATTCGTTCCTTTTTGTGTCTCGCCTTTTGCCGTTTTCCATTCCAAATCCCATGTTCCAAGCCAGAAATCAAACTGTTTGGCTTCTTCTCGCGTACAGGGTTTTTGATTATTTTGCGCTGAAACCGAAAAGATCGCGCCTAAAATGAAAATAATTGCGAATAAAATATTTTTCATAAATTCTCTCCTGTATTTTTTGATTATTTTTTATTTGGTTGCCTGAGCAAACTTCTCGGTTGCAAAAAGCTACTAACTTTTTATCTTCTGCGTTTTGACATTTTAGGCGCGAGGCTTCTATAAAAAACAAATGCCGACCCAAATAACCCAAGTCGAAGATACCGAGCGCGGGAAAAGCATCCTGCGCGTTGAAGGAACGATGACCGAGCAAGATGCGGTTCTGCTGGAGAAAATCGCGCTCGAAATACGCGAGCAAATCGGGCAGAATCTGACTCTGGATTTAGCCGATCTGGATTTTCTCGACAGCGACAGCGGCTCGATTCTGAAAAGAATGGAGCGCGAGCACGGTTTTGAACTCGAAGGCATCGAATTTTTTCTGCAAAAAGCAGTGGACGAAACGAATAAATTTTAGAAAGTTCTGAGTCCGAACTTCAGTTTGTTATGGTGAGTAAAGACACGATAAATCGTGGACTCTAAACTCGGAAATCTATTTTGAGAAATCCTTTCCTTTTATGTTAAACTCACACCCGATTAATCAACTTTTATAACAAAACGCAGCAAAACAAATGACTCCGTCCGAACAATCAAACTGGCAATTCGTCAATCGCGTTTTAATTGTCGTCGGCGTTGTAATTTTAGCGATATTGCTTGTAGTTGGGGTGTTTTATGTTTTCGACGTGATTCTGCTGCTTTTCGGAGCGGTTTTGCTGGCGATTTTTCTTCACGGCTTAGCCGAGATTGTCATTCGCTACACAAATCTTTCCGAAGGCTTGGCGGTCTTGCTGGTTTCTGTTATTTTAGTCGCGGCTCTGGCATTCG
Organism: Pyrinomonadaceae bacterium; assembly: GCA_035462935.1. Taxonomy (GTDB): domain Bacteria; phylum Acidobacteriota; class Blastocatellia; order Pyrinomonadales; family Pyrinomonadaceae; genus DATHTS01. The sequence continues at coordinate 7,217 of DATHTS010000073.1, read as the reverse complement.
GAATCTGGCTTCTCGCGCCTGACGTTGCCGAGCAGATTCGGATTCTGCGCGGCAAAATCCCGGAATCCGCGCAGAATTTAAGCACGCAAATTTCTCAATACAGTTGGGGTAGAGTTCTTATCGAACAGTTTCCGAGCGCCGAGCAAATTATTGACACGCTCAATAACGCCAGCTTTTTAACCCGCGTCGGCGGATATTTTTCAACTACAATCGGGATTATCGGCAATCTCCTGCTGGTCATTCTAATGGCGATTTATCTCGCCAGCGAACCGCGTTTTTACGTGCGCGGCTTTCTCAGATTGTTTCCTGAAAATAGACGACAAAGAGCGCTGGTAATTCTCAAGGATATTGTTGACACGCTCGGCTGGTGGCTCATCGGAAAATTCGCCTCGATGCTTTTTATCGGCATAACGACGTGGATCGGATTATATTTTTTGGGCGTTCCGCTTTCTCTCTCACTCGGTTTGATCGCCGGTCTGCTCGCCTTTATACCTAATTTCGGTCCTATCCTTTCCGTCATTCCCGCTGTGCTGCTGGCTTTTATCGAAAGCCCGATCAAAGCCGTCTATGTTCTGGCTTTGTATATCGGCGTGCAGGTTGTCGAATCGAATATTGTTACGCCTTATATCGAACGGCGGACAATCGAATTGCCGCCCGTTTTGACCATTTCCGCGCAATTAGCTCTCGGTATTTTACTAGGCGGAATCGGGCTGGTTCTCGCTACGCCTTTGCTGGCGGCGGCGATGGTTTTGGTGCAGACGATTTATATTGAAGATGTTTTGGGCGAAAGTCTTGAAGAACCTGTTGATACCAAAACGGATTTGCACGACGAATCTGCCGCCGATGAAACCCAACCCAAAACGCCGCCGGAAAGCGTTCCGGATTAAAAAGTTATTCTCTAAATTTTATGCCGAAAACAATCGAAGAACTTGCCGAACTTGTAAACGGAAAGCTAAACGGCGACGGAAAAGCGGAAATTTACCGCGTGGCAAATCTTGAAAACGCGCAATCGGGCGAAATTTCTTTCGTTGAAAAAGCGGAATTTGCCGAGCAAGCTAAAAATACAAACGCTTCGTGCCTGCTTGTTCCCGAAAATTTTGCTGAAGAACTTCCCTGCCCGATTATAAAAGTAAAGAATCCAAAACTCGCCTTCGCCAAAATCGCCGAAATTCTTCACCCGCCGAAAAAGCGAGAGCCTGAAATCCATCAAACGGCAATTATCGCTGAGAACGCTAAAATCGGCGCGGATGTTTTTATCGGCGCATTCGTCTGCATCGGCGAAAAATCGGAAATCGGCGACGGAACGCAGATTCGCGCGGGCGCGAAAATCGGCGATAACGTGCGAATCGGCGAAAACTGCGCAATTCACCCGAATGTTTTTATCGAGGATAACTGCCGCATAGGCAGCAATGTCGTTTTACACGCAGGCGTAATCATCGGCGCGGAAGGTTTCGGCTTTGTGCGCGATGAGGAACGCTATGTAAAATTCCCGCAAATCGGAACCGTCATCATTGAAGACGAAGTTGAAATCGGCGCAAATTCCTGCGTTGACCGCGCCGCGCTCGGCGAAACGCGCATCGGCAAAGGCACGAAGATAGATAACCTGGTGCAAATCGCGCACAACGTCCAGATCGGCGAGCGCGTCGTTATCGCCGCGCAAACCGGAATTTCCGGCAGCACCGTTATCGAAGACGACTGCATCATCGGCGGACAAGTCGGTTTTGGCGACCACGCGAGAGTTTTAAAAGGCGCGATTATCGGCTCGAAAGCCGGAGTTCTGCCCGGCAAAATCGTCCGCGAAGGCGTTTGGTGGGGCATTCCCGTCCAACCGCTCGACGAGTATAAACGGCAGAATGCTTATGTTAAATCGCTTCCGCGTCTGCGCGAGGAAATTAAAGAATTAAAGAAGCAGATCGAGAAATTGAGAAAGGAAAAAAGCGGCTGAAAATTGTTCCGAATCCTCCAAAACTATAAGTTCTTTGTAGAAAAAATCCTTCTATGAAATCAGCCATATACGGATTTTATTTTCCTTGCATAATTCTTTCCGGGTAAAACTCTAATTAAATCATTCATCTCCAAATCAAACAAAACTTTGTTCAAATCGCCGAATGAAAGACTGCTTTGTTCCAGCAGAATATCAATATGCGCCGGTTCATCGGGTGAAAGCAGCCGCCAGATTTTGCGCTCGTTTTCATTTAAATTCGCCGGAATTAATTCCTGTTGTTCCGATTCGCTCTTTTCCGACTTTTCAATTTTCGGCGGCAAAATCGCGCTGGAAATTTCACTCGGCAATTCAGAAACGACATCCTGCCACTGCTGAACGAGCTTCGCGCCCGATTTGATTAAATAATTCGTGCCAATCGAGGTGCGCGACGTGATATTTCCCGGCACGGCGAAAACCTCGCGGTTCTGCTCCATCGCCAGCCGCGCCGTTATCAGCGAGCCGCTTCTTTCCGATGCTTCCACAACTAAAACTCCCAAACTCAGCCCGCTTATTATTCGGTTGCGATACGGGAAATTGTCTTTGAGAGGCGGCGTTTCGAGCGGAAACTGCGAAACGACCGCGCCGCCGGAATCCAAAATTTCGTCAACCAATTTCGCATTTTCCTTCGGATAAATCTGATTGATGCCCGTTCCCAAAACGGCGATTGTTTTGCCTTTCCCGGCAATCGCGCCCTGATGCGCCGCCGAATCAATCCCGCGAGCTAAGCCGGAAATAATACAGATTCCTCTTTCGGCTAAATCCCGCGCCAGCATTTCCGAAGCGTTTCTCCCGTAAGTCGAACAACGCCGCGACCCGACCATCGCAATACAAGGCATTTCCAAGCATTCCTGCCAATTTCCTTTGACATAAAGCGTAATCGGCGGATCCGCAATCTCGCGTAGAAGATACGGATACGAACCGTCATCCAAAATCAGAACATCCGCGCCCGTTTTCTTGACGTTTTCCAATTCCTCTTCAGCTTTCTCGTGAAATTCGCGCTTTTTAATGCTCTCGATTGATTCGGCTTTTAGCCGCAGAGATTCCAATTCGCTTCGCGTCGCGTGAAAGACGTTTTCCGCCGAGCCGAAACGCTCAAGTAATTTGGTTGCGGCGCGAGGTCCGATGCCGGGTGTCATGTTAAGAGAAATCCAACTTTTCATATTTTGGATTTTAGATTTTGGGTTTTGGATTGGTCAAATTTTTTCGAGCGAAGAGTTTTAATGGAAGAAACAGTCATTGCAACGATTTCGTTAATATCATTTTTTAATGCGGAAAGTTTCTTCTCCGGCATAGTTTCTGACTCGATAAGCAATTCCAGCCAATATAAACTTTCGTCGGCTTCTTCCTCGACAATAGAAAGTTTGTGCAAAACATCCGCCGTTGACTTTCCGCGACAAGCCGCACGATAATTTGCACCGATTGAAGTTGCCGAGCGCAAAAGTTGTTTGCCAATAATCTGAGCGGTATTTGTATTCGGGAGCGATTCAACTAAACGAATAACACGAAGCGCAATCTGCTTAGTTCGATCTTTAAATTCCTGTTCCGTCATTTGTCAAATCGCGGTAAATCCAAAATCTAAAATCCCAAATCCCAAATCAAATTGGCGGAGGCGTGTCGGAGTCGAACCGACCTGAGCCTGCTCTCACAGTCTCACAAACGGTTTTGAAGACCGCGCCCATCACCGGACAGGATGCGCCTCCCTTTGCGCGTGTAATAAAAACTAAGCCTTTGAGCGATTGGCTGTCAAGTGAATTTGTCGGCAGATGCGAAGTTTAAGGCTTGCTTGACCGTAAATTTCGAGAGTGATATTCTTTTTCTTTTGAAAAGCGAGCGTTTTTCGCTCCTGTATATATCAAAGCAATTTTTAATATCAAATTATGGTTTTATTAGCCTTTGCGGAAGGAACTTCGGTGCAGCTTTTGCCGGACTTTTCGATGTTGATTCACATCGCGCTGGTTTTGCTGATGATTTTCATTCTCAACCGCACATTTTTCCGCCCGGTCAATCGTGTAATTGAAGCGCGTCTTAAAAGAGAAAGCGGAGGTTTTACCGAAGCTGAGGAAATCCTGAATCAAATTAGCGAAAAGCAGGCGGGCTACACTGCCGCGCTGCTCGAAGCCCGTAACGAAGGCTACGAATTGATTGAAAAGGAACGTGCCGAAGCCTTGAGACGACGCGAAGCGGAAATCAGCGGAATTAAAGAGCAGGTCGCCAAAAAAGTCGCCGAGGAAAAAGCGGAGTTGGAACGGCAAACCGCCGAAGCGAGGGCGCAAATTGACCGCGAAGCTGACGAAATGGCGGAAAAAATCAGCAGGAACATTCTGAAGGCGGCTTAAGCGTTTATTTGAAATCAGAAATTTGAAATCTCTTTTATGTTAGCTTTTATTCACAGCTTTATTTTACTTTTCGCCGCCGCAGCCGAAAGCGGGGAAGGCGCGGGATTTTGGGATACATATTTAAATTATCCGGGTTTTGAAGCGTGGAGGTTTTTTAACCTGGCGATTTTTATCGCCATTTTGGTTTATTTTTTACGCAAGCCTCTTAGCGATGCCTTCAAAGCTAAACGCGACGCGATTCGCGCCGATTTGATTCGCGCCGAAGAAGAAAAACGAGCGGCTCTCGCGCAACTTACCGCAACGGAAGCCAAGCTCGCCGGGCTTGAAGCGGAAACCAATCAATTGCTTGAACAAGCGCGCCGGGAATCCGAAGAAGAAAAACAGCGCATTTTGCAGCAAACCGAAGAAGACATTTTGAGAATGCGGGAGCAGGCGGAAAACCAGGTCGAGCGGCTGGCTCTGCAAACAAAATCCGAGCTGCGGCGTTTCTCGGCGGAAGAAAGCATTCGCCGTGCGGAAGAAAAAATCAAAGCCCAGATGGATGCGAAAAAAGACGCGCGTCTGGTGAAGGAAAATATTCAAACAATCGGAGGTTTAAGCTAAAATGAGCATGGAAACCGTCGCTCGCCGTTATGCCAGCGCTCTGGCAGATGTGGTTTTAAAAACGGGCGAAACCCAAACCGTCCTTACCGAACTCAAAACATGGGAATCAATGTTCGGCGACGGAAGCAATCTGTTCCAGGTTTTCGGCAATCCGTCAATCGCGCATTTGAGCAAGGAAAAAGTTTTAGAAAATCTTATCGAAAGAGCCAAGCCAAACCGCACGACCGCCAATTTTCTGCGCGTTCTGCTCAGAAACAACCGCTTAACCGAACTTAGCGAAATCAACGAGCGTTTCATCAGTGTTTTGGATGAAAGAAGCGGTTTGATCTCAGCCGAAGTGACTTCGGCGCGTCCGCTCGGCGAAGCTGAAAAAGCGGAAATCCGCGCGAGTTTGGAAAAACTGACAAGGAAAAAAGTAAATTTAAATTATAAAATAGACGAGAAAATTATCGGCGGAGTCGTTACGCGAGTAGGTTCAACCGTTTACGACGGCTCGGTGAAAACGCAATTAGAAAATCTTAGAGAAGAATTAGTTAATGGATAATGGATAACGGATAGTGGAAAGTGAAATAAGTTATTTTCCACTATCCGTTATCCATTATCCAATATAAAGATATGGAAGCAATTAAAGCCAACGAAATTAATGAAATTATACGCGCGCAAATTGAAAATTTTGATGCGAGTATGACCGTCAACGAAGTCGGAACGGTTATAAAAGTCGGCGACGGTATCGCCGAAATTCATGGACTTGAAAAAGTTATGGCGGGCGAACTCCTGGAATTTCCACACGACGTTCGCGGTCTTGCTCTTAACCTTGAAGAAGACAAAGTCGGCGCAGTACTTTTCGGGGATTTCCAGAAAATCAAAGAAGGCGACGAAGTTCGCCGCACGCGCCGCATTATGAGCGTTCCGGTCGGCGAAGCATTGATCGGGCGCGTGGTTGATGCGCTAGGAAATCCAATTGACGGCAAGGGCGAAGTTATTACCGACCAATACAATCCGATTGAGCGTATCGCGCCCGGAATTATTGACCGCCAGCCGGTTAAAGAACCGCTTCAAACCGGTTTAAAGGCGATTGACGCGATGGTGCCAATCGGTCGCGGACAGCGCGAGCTTATCATCGGCGACCGTCAAACCGGAAAAACCGCCGTTTTGATTGACACGATTATTAACCAAAAAGGCAAAGACGTGATCTGCGTTTATGTCGCCATCGGTCAGAAAGAATCTACCGTCGCGCAGGTTGTTAAAAAACTGGAAGACTACGGAGCGATGGATTACACAATTGTCGTTGACGCCGGCGCGTCACAACCGGCGGCGATGCAGTTTCTCGCGCCGTATGCCGGGTGCGCCATCGGCGAATATTTCCGCGATAGCGGTCGCCACGCTTTGACGATTTATGATGATTTGTCGAAGCAGGCGGCATCGTATCGTGAAATTTCCCTGCTGTTAAGAAGACCGCCGGGACGCGAAGCATATCCGGGAGACGTTTTCTATCTTCACTCGCGCCTTTTAGAACGTGCTGCTAAAATGTCCGATGCTCGCGGCGGCGGCAGCCTGACTTCCCTGCCGGTTATCGAAACGCAGGCGGGCGACATTTCGGCTTATATTCCGACCAACGTGATATCGATTACCGACGGGCAAATCTTCTTGGAATCCGACCTTTTCAACTCCGGCGTTCGCCCGGCAATCAACGTCGGAAACTCGGTTTCCCGCGTCGGCGGCGCGGCGCAAATCAAGGCGATGAAGCAGGTTGCCGGAACTCTGCGAATTGACCTCGCCCAATATCGTGAGCTTGCCGCGTTTGCTCAATTCGGTTCGGATTTGGACAAAGCCACGCAATCACAGCTCGAACGCGGAAAACGTTTGACCGAGATTTTGAAGCAAGGTCAATATCAGCCGATGCCGGTCGAAAATCAGGTTCTGGTAATCTGGGCGGCGACCAACGGTTTTGTTGACGATGTAGAGGTCGAAGATATTCGCCGTTTTGAAGCCGAATTCCTGGATTTTGTGGAAAACGCGCATCCGGGTGTTTTAAGCACGCTTCGTGATAAAAAATCGCTCGACGACGATTTGAAAGCGTCAATGAAAGAAGCGGTCGAAGATTTCAAAGCGACGCGCTGGAACAAAGCCGAGGATGAAGGTAATGCGGAAATTGTCGCGGCGGCGAATGCTTAAACGATAAACCGCGCTTGTTATTTTGTGGTTACAGTTAATGGTTGTTTAGTTATGTCAGATCATATTCAGATTTATACGGATGAGAAAGGAAATAAAACTTCCGTTCTCATTCCGTATGA
>DATHTS010000072.1:0-1512 GCA_035462935.1 Pyrinomonadaceae bacterium | reverse complement strand
AGCGCCTTCGGCAATAAAACCCGCGAGTTCAACCATTTTTTCTTCACCGGCAGCCTGCTTGGTTACCCATGAAGATTTAAATGCCATGACAACTAATCCAAAAATCCCTAATGCCGGGATCAGATAAATAATTGTAGATTCCATTATGTTAAATTTTTAAGTTTTAAAATCATAAAGCTCTAGTTTCGGCTAACGAAAATTAACCTTTCTAAAGCAAAAGGGTAATTATTGCCGATTTTGTGGCAAAGATTCAAATCCGCTTTGTAGAACTTATTAAAATTTTATGATTTTTTATTCTTTGAGCATTATTTTGAAGGATTTTCAGGAAGTTTTTTCGCGCTTCCGCATCAACTCGATGAATCGCCGGAAAAGATATTCGGAATCGTGCGGTCCGGGAGCGGATTCGGGATGGTATTGAACCGAGAACACAGGCAGGCGTTTGTGTTTGATGCCAGCAACCGTTTCGTCATTGAGATTAATATGCGTAACTTCGACTTCGGCGGGCAGTGATTTTGCGTCAACAGCAAAACCGTGATTGTGCGAGGCGATTTCGACCTTTCCGGTTTCCAAATCTTTTATCGGCTGGTTGCCGCCGCGATGTCCGAAAAGCATCTTGTAAGTCTCGCCGCCGAAGCTTTGCGCCAGGATTTGATGACCGAGACAGATGCCGAACATCGGGACTTCTCTTTCGGTTAGTTTGCGAATTTCCTCAATAACATTTTTCATGGTCGCCGGATCGCCCGGACCGTTGGAAAGAAAAATTCCGTCGGGTTTTAACGCCAAAACTTCTTCAGCCGGAGTTTCAGAAGGCACAACCGTTACACGGCAGCCAAGCTCGGCAAATTCGCGCAGAGAGTTGGTTTTTACGCCGAAATCGTAAGCGATGACGTGAAATTTCTCTTTTTGTTCGGGCTTAATTTCATAAAATTTGTCAGTTGTAACGGCGCTGGCTAACTCGCGGTTTTTCATTTCAGGCGAGTTTCTAACCTTTTCCAAAAGGCTCGCTTCATCTAAATCAACGCTTGAAATTCCGGCGCGCATTGCGCCCTTATCGCGGATGTGACGGACTAGAGCGCGGGTGTCAATATGTTCGATGCCGACGATTTTATGGCGTTTGAGATATGAATCGAGAGTTTCGGTGGCGCGCCAGTTAGAGGAAATTCGGCTCGCCTCGCGGACAATGAAGCCTTCCACCCAAGGGCGGCGCGATTCGGTGTCTTCTTGGTTAACGCCGTAGTTTCCGATGAGCGGATACGTCATACAGACGATTTGCCCGGCGTAGCTCGGATCAGTCAGAATCTCCTGATAGCCGGTCATCGAAGTATTAAAAACCATCTCGCCGAACGTTTCGCCTTCCGCGCCGAACGATTCGCCGCGGAACGCGCGACCGTCTTCGAGAACCAGGATTGCTTTTTTGGATAGATTCATTTTGGAATTATTCTTTCACCGCAGAGACACTGAAACGCAGAAGATATAAAAAACATTCTAATCTGTATTAATCAGTTATTCCTC
>DATHTS010000071.1:0-4448 GCA_035462935.1 Pyrinomonadaceae bacterium | reverse complement strand
CAAAGAAGCGGAATGAATAAAGCCGTTTTAAGTTCTCCCGTTATCGAAGCCGCATAGCCGATTAACCAGGAAAAAGTCATACTGCTTAGACCCGACAGCAAAAACATATAGCTGAGAAGCTCAGGCGCTTTTCTCTCGAATTTGCCTGAGAGAATGGCGATGGTCGTCGGGAAAACCGGCGCTGTGCCGAACCCAACCACAAAAGCTCCAAAGGCGGAAATACCGATTTGATTTGTCAAAAGCAAAATCAACTGCCCGCCGATGACGAGCAGCAAGCCGAATAAAATTGCCGGTCTTTCGCCGATTCGGCGCAGATAAAAGCCGGAAATCAGACGGCTCAGCAAAAATCCCGCCCAGTAAAGCGTCGGCGCGAGCAGCCACCATTCGGATAAAGTTATCCGCTTGGCGAAAGTCGGCAGCCAGCCGCTGAATGAGGATTCGATTCCGATTTGTAGAAAGACGGTGATGACAAACAGCCAAACGGAAAATAAAACGGCTGATTTTTCTCGCAGGCTCAGTTTGGATTTTTCTTTGCTTGAAACGATGCGGATATTTTTTAATCTAAACAAAAAAGCTAAAAAAATTATTCCGATCAAGGCAATGATTATAAAAAAATAATTTAACTGGCTTTGCGAGTTTAAGCCGAAAAAAAGCATCGGGCTGGAAACTGCGCCCAAAGCCCAGAAAAAATTGAGCAGATTTATCGCCGGAGCGCGGTTTTCTCCGGCGGTTTGCGAAACGATGAGCGTCGCCGTCGGGATAATTACGCCCAAAGCCAAGCCGCTTGAGAATGAAGAAAAAAGACCGATTTCCCAAACTGCGCCGCTTAAACCGAGCAGCGAAAAAACGATAAAAACGAATCCGGCAGCCAGAATCCATCTTGTCGTAAATTTCCCATACAAAAATGAAACAGCCAGCGTTCCGGTTAATCCGCCCAAGCCTTGCGCGGCGAGAAAATATCCGGCTTGAACGTCGTTCAGTTGCCATTTTTCGTAAAGAAACGGCAGAATCGGACCGAGAAAGGTGTTGATGATTCCGATTAAAATAAAACTCAGGTAGAGGAAAATTCTAATAAATTTATTTTCGCTTTCGGTTGGCGTTTCCCGGCTTTCGAGCGTCATATAAACTTAGTTTCGGCTGGCTTCGGCGGTTGATTGGCGGATGATGATCTCCGGTTCGACCGTGAGAATCTCGACAAATTTTCCATCCGCTTGTTCGGTAAGTTTTTCCAGTAGAGTCTGAGCGGCGAGGCTTCCCATTTCGAAAAGCGGCTGGCGGATTGTCGTGAGTGCCGGGTTGTGAAACTCGGCGGCGTAAATATCGTCGAAACCGAGCACCGAAACGTCTTCGGGAACGCGGCAGCCGACTTCCAGAAGAGCGCGAATCGCGCCGATTGCCGAAATGTCATTGAAAGTGAAAAGCGCGGTGAATTTCTTATTTTTGGCAAGCAGTTTCTGCGCCGCGATATAGCCGATTTCCGGCGAAGGAATATCGCCTTCGAGCTGAACTACTAAATCGCTGTCAATCTCGATTCCGCGCTGCTTTGCCGCTTGCCTGATCGTTTCCCAGCGAATTTCCGTGTCTGAGCTGAAATCCTGTCCTTTGATAAAAGCGATTTTGCGGTGCCCGAGATTGTATAAATGCTCGATGCCGAGCTTTGCCGCCGAATTGTGATTTAAGATGATGTTCGTTACGCCCTTTACGTCGTCGTGTCCCGAAACGCTGATGACCGGCAAAGACGGCTTAAAGCGAATCGGCGTGTCAACCGCGATTATTCCTTCCACCTGTCTTTCGAGAAGCATCTGCGGGTGATGCTTGAGCAAATCTTCGCGGTGCATATGGCTTGCCGTCAAATAAAAATAGCCTTCCTTGGAAAGAACCGATTCGACGCCGTTTAAAACCATCGCCGAATAACCGTCGCTCAGTTCGGGGACCAGCACGCCGAAAGTAAAACTGCGCTGCGCCCGCAAGCTGCGGGCAAAATAATTCGGGCGATAATTAAATTTCTCAGCCGCTTCGAATATCCGGTCTTTGGTTTCCTGCGGAATCGAGGTCGCCGCCGGCGAATCGTTTAGGACAATCGAAAGCGAGGTCGGCGACAATCCGAGATGCGCGGCTAATTCTTTTAAACTAACGCCCCGGCTGTTGGTTTCATCCGTTTTCTCTTTTATGGGATTTTTGGGCTTTCGCGGCATACCAAAGAGATTCTCATAATCTTCTCAGCTATGCAAGAAAAATTTATTCTTAAAAGCAGCGTGAAATAAAAGTTATATACCGATAAATTTTAAAAATATCTTGACAGCGGTAACAGATGGTGCTATAAATCAGAGTTACTAAAACGATTTACTAAAACGATTTACCGTTTTAATTTTTTAATGATTGGGAGATGCCGATTATTTTTAAAGGTAAATCTTGATCTTTTCGGTTTCAAAAGAATTAACAATTAAATAACAAAGCTTCTGGAGGACTTTATGCGTCGAGTTTCATTACGATTTTTCCGCTTGAGCTTATTCATAGCGGTAATTGCGCTTTTTTCAATAATTGCCAACGCGCAATTCAGAGCAGGCGTTCAGGGAACGGTAACGGATGTTACAGGAGCCGTTATTCCCGGTGCGACCGTTGTCTTAACCAATAAGGAAACGGGACAGACTAAGCAAACCGTAACCAGCGATGCGGGATTCTACCGTTTTTCGGCATTGCCGCCGGGTATGTATACCCTAACGGTTGAACAACAATCTTTTAAGAAAAGAGTAGTAGAAGATGTCAAAGTAGATGCCGAATCTGTAAGAGGCTTTGACGTGCAGCTCGAAGCGGGAGGCATCGCAGAAACGGTAACGGTTCAGGCAGATAATGCGCCTTTAGAAACTGAAGACGCAAGCGTTAGAAAAACAATTACGAATGTTGAAGTCCAAAGGCTTCCGCAAGTCGGACGTGATCCATATGAACTTGTCCGATTAGCCCCCGGAGTATTTGGAGCCGGAGCGCGAAGTGCCAGCGGAGGTTCCGTCGGATTACCAAACACAAGCGGTCCCGGAGGCTCGGATATTAGTATTTTTGCTACAGAAAACCGCCCGGCAATTTCAGCAAATGGTCAAAGAGTTTCCGCCAACAACTTTCAGATTGACGGAGTCAGCGTGAACAGTCAGACATGGGGCGGCGCGGCGGTGATTACGCCGACTCAGGAAGCCGTAAAGGAAGTTCAAGTTACTTCTTCAAGCTATTCGGCGGAAGACGGGCGCAACAGCGGAGCGCAGATTAAGGTTGTTTCGCAAAACGGCACGAACCAATTTCACGGCAGCGCGTTTTTCAAATACAACGATCCGGGCTGGAACGCCCATAACAGCGGCTTTACTATCATAGACCCCAATATTCGCTCGGCGAACGGGCTGCCCAGAAGAGTTGACGTTGCGCGTCGGCGAGTCGAAACCAGAGACAAAACATTCGGCGGAAGTTTAGGCGGTCCGATTTTCCGCAACAAGTTATTTTTCTTTTTCGCTTACGAAGGCTTGAGGGCAAGATCCAATAATCCTTACGAAGCTTTTATCGAAACCGACCAGCTTCGACAATTTATCGCTAATCGCGGCGGCATCTCGTCTCAAATTGTCAGCGCGGAAGGCGCGTTGCCGCGCGTAATTTCAATTATCCCTGTGCCTTGCAGCAGATTTGTATTTCCGAGAGGAAACAGATGTCGGGAAGTAGCAGGAGGACTTGATCTAGGCTCGCCGCCGGCAGGCGTCAGAGTGGGACAATACGCACCGATCAATGATGCGATGTTTTACGGCGATTTTGACGGGATTCCCGACGTTCAATATGCGCTGTTAGAAAATCCGAGCCTCACGGACGGAAGTCAATATGTAACCCGAATCGACTATGAAGCAACGCAGAAAGATAAATTTGCCTTTTCGCTGTTTTACACTCCACGGTTTAGCAGCAGTGTCAACACTGCCGCGCAGAGCCGACCGATGGCTGACATAAATTCGGACCGGCTTAATTACAATATGGCGTTCACATACATTCGCACATTTACGCCGACCATTCTTAACGAAGCGAGAGTGAATTTTACCAGATGGGGGTATGATGAAGTCGAGGCAAATCCCGACACTAATTTCGGCATACCGCGCGTTGAAATAGAACAGTTTGTTCCCACCAATCGCATCAATTTCGGAGCGCCGCGCGGGGCAAACACTCCCGGAACCATCGAAGAGATACAGCTTAACATTCGTGATGTTTTAACCTGGATACGCGGCAATCACGCTTTTAAGTTCGGAATAGATTACCGCCAGGACAAAAACGAAAATCCCGGAACGGGCGCGGCGCGACCGATCTATACTTTTGTCGGTCCGTGGAATTTCGCCAACGATGCGCCGATTTTCTATGAAGTTCAAGCTAGTTTGACAGGCGAGCCGCTTGCCGGGCAAGCTCCTTTTAACACCGGCGGCACGGCTCTT
>DATHTS010000070.1:0-4908 GCA_035462935.1 Pyrinomonadaceae bacterium | reverse complement strand
GATTTTTTCAACACCTTGTCCACAATGGCGACCAGCGAAGTTAAAAAGAACGGTGAATTTACACTGCCGGGCTTTGGAAAATTCGTGAAATCAAAACGCAAAGCTCGTGAAGGTCGCAATCCGGCAACGGGCGCAGCCTTGAAAATTCCAGCCAAAAATACCGTTAAATTCCGTGCCAGCAAAACTTTGAAAGATGCCGTCGCAGGCGGAAAATAAGGAACTTCTGGTATTTAACTTAACCGACCGGTAAACTTAAAGGTTTATCGGTCATTTTTATTTTATGGAATTTGTTATCTTAGGAATTTTATTCGTCGCCGTGCTGGTTTTTATTTCCTCGCGCATCAGGCGCGTTACCGGGCGGGCTTTTGAACCGGAAGTAATTGAAACGGAAGAATTTTCTATCATCAAACCCGAAGGATTTATTCATCCGCTAAACGATAAATCGGAGTATGCCTTTGAAGCCTACTCAAGAGAATTCGGCAAAAAAGAAGCCGGAACTTTCCGGCAGGCGCAGGCGGTTGTTCGCGTTCATTCGGATTTTAAATTGGACGAAAATGCTCAGAAAATTCCGGCGGATAATATACCCGAAGATCAGGAAATCTATTTTCTGGAGAGCGAGAAAATCGAAAATGAAGTAACGGTTCAAACCATTCAAAAAATCATCGAAGTTCCCCGAAAAGGAAAAGTTTACGAACTTAAAATCTCGGCATTAAAAGAACACAAGGAAGATTTTCTGCGTAGTATAAATGAAATGCTTGATAGTTTTAGGGTAAAATAAAGCATCTCGTTTTTACGAAAAATCATCTTCAAACCTGAGAAGGTCAACTTTTAATTATGAAAAAATTATTTTTTAGCGCAATTTTATCTTTAGTTTTCGTGTTTCTGGCAAACGGTTTGGCTCAGGCGCAGCAAATCAAAATCACCGGCGCGGCGGGCGATGTAAAACGCGGCGGTTCGACAAACGGAAGAATCGTGATGGATATTCCCGGAAGTCTGCATGTCAACTCTAATCGCCCGAACAGCGAATACGCCATTCCGACAAGCATAAAACTAATCGCAACCGGCGTAAGAGTCGGCGCTGTAAATTATCCGCGCGGAGTAAACCGCAAATTCGAGTTTTCCGACACCGTAATCAATGTTTATGAAGGTCGCGTAGTTTTTACCTTCAACCTAACCGTTCCATCGAATTTCAAAGGAAGTTCGATTCCGGTTCGCGCCGTCGTTCGCTATCAGGCTTGCACGGACGAGGTTTGCTACCCGCCGAGAAATCAGACGATTAATTTTACCGCAAGAATAAGATAGAGTAGTAGGCATCGGCAGGTTAATTAAATAGCCGCGAAAAAGCGCAAAATTCACAAAATAAAAAAGAGGAAAAGTTGAGTTTTTTTTCTCAATCTTCTCCTCTTTTTTATTTTTCTACATTTAAAGGATTTTATTTCCTATCCTTAAAAGCCTCGTAAAGCTCGGTATGACGGCTGGTTAAAGGAAGCATTCTGCCGTTGATGAACAAATATTTGATGTTCGTGCGCGGGTCGAGAATACCGGTGATTTTGGCGACGAAGAAATATCCGAAACATCCGGCTTGGCGCTCGCGCCGGACGGAAAAAGTTTTGTCTCCGTGAAGGGCGGCTGGCTTCACGACGCGGTTTTGTTGAAAGATTTGAGATAAATCAATTATCAAAAAACAAGTTTAATGCTGTGCTGATTAAAGAAAAAGTAAGGCGGCAAGCGCTCGATTTTGCGTTGAGGCGGAAACGTTTTTTCGCCCGCCGGATGTGTAAGAAAAGATTCAACTTCAGCCGCGCCCATTTCCTTCGGATGCCGGAGCTTATGATAAAAGAAGTATTGTCGCATCCAATAAACGTAAATTTTTTCAGTTTTATAGCTGTAATGACGCATTCGCATCAAAGCCCGCGCCTGACCGGAATCTTTGGCATTTTTTACCTCCTCTGATTCCGTTTAAATCTTTAAACGGAAATATGCATAATTCGGGTTAAGTATTTCAACGGAATTAAAATGTGTTTTAGAAAAATAGAATAAATTATTAAAAAGAGCAAAATTACCTTGACAAGACTCGATTTAGGTTGTAAAAAGTAGAAGAATAAACCGAAATAATTACGTTTAAATCAAAGTTACGCTCCTGGATGTCGTGGTGTTTCTTGGAGCTCGATAAACAAAAGTTTTTCTTTTATAGGAGTATGCTATGCCTACTTATGTAAAAAATGTAGTTGGGACTTCCAGACGTAAGTGTCGCTGCTCGTATGGAAGCAGGACTTGGCTCGGTCACTGGGAGCGGGGGACCGGATTGGTCAGACCACTGAAATGCCAGGCGAAATTCTGTGCCTATTTTACACAGGTCGGAGCGCATGTCTACTGGGTTGGTCTGGATAAGCGGACTATTTGGATTGTACCATTTTGCAAGAAGCATAATAAGCGTCCGAGCAATGAGTTGATCGAGCTTAAGCCGGGCACATGGCTTTGCGCCGCCGCGAAGGTCGATTGCGCATAACGGCAAGCAAATGTGCCTTGCGACAATGAGATAGCCGTCGGGTGTTCGTTTCCCGCGAAATGAACACCTTATGGCAGGCGTGTCGTTCAAAAGATATACTGACGCTCAAGTTGTTATAAATCGGTACATACGACACTTTGCCTTATGAAAGTTTTCGGTGGGGCGCCAGGTATTTTAGTGCCTGGAATCAGCACACGCTTGACTTGACGCTACACCGCTCCGGCATCCCACAATTGCGGCATAACAATCACATGCGCCGGAACGCGGGCGGTTCAATAATTTTAATTTGCAAATAAACATCGCTGGTCCGCGTCCGGTGATGTTGAAGGGTTTGAGATAAAAAAGTTTTGAGTCCGTGCATTAGCATATAGAAGTTTTGAACTCATTCACAAGCTAAACTAAAGAACTTAAACATTTATCTTTTCGATTCATTTACACGCTTCTATTATTTTCCTAATATCCTACGACATAGCGTTACGCTTTCTCTGAGTTGAATTATATGAGGATGATTTTCGGGTAAAGTTTTCTCGAAAATCCTCAACGCTTCTTCATATAAATCTAAAGCATTCTGATATTTTTCCTGATAAAAATAAACATTAGCCAAATTATTCAAGCAAGTGGCATAATCGGGATGCTCTTTGCCGATAGTTTTCTCAGTAATTCGCAAAGCTTCTTCATATTTTTTAATTGCTTCGTCATATTTGCCCTGATTACGATAAACAGTAGCCAAATTACTCAAGCGAGCGGCATATTCGGGATGTTCTTTGCCGATAGTTTTCTCACCAATTCGCAAGGCTTCTTCAAATTTTTCAATCGCTTCATCATATCTGCCTTGATTACTATAAACTAAAGCCAAATTATTCAAGCGAGTGGCATATACGGGATGCTCTTTGCCGATGGTTTTCTCAGCAATTCGCAAGGCTTCTTCGTATTTTTCAATCGCTTTCTCAAATTGTGCTAATTGCCGTTGATAAAATCCGAATTGATTGCAGATATACCCAAGTTCTTCTGTAGCTAATTCTATTTTTTCTGCTTCTTGAATAATATTTTCTACGCTTGAGAGATACTTTTCATAGATTTTCCATGTTTCGAGATAACACCACGGAATAAAACTGCTAAAAACTAAAATAATTTCATTGAGTATTTCTATTTTAACTTCGTTTTCGAGCTTCAGCTTGACAATTTTTTGAATAATTCGATGAGATTCATAGACCGTTTCTTCTATTTTTACTGGAAGATATTCAACCGTAACCTGCTTTCCCTCAGCATCTAAAATTGCTTTCTTTTCCAGATAATCAAAAATCTCGGTTCTGGCGTTTAATAAATCGAATCTTTCGAGTTTCCGAAAGGCTTCGGCAAATAAAACTTCCTGCGAAACGGTCGTTTCCGATGTATCAACCTTTCGGAATAAGGTTTCTTTGAGCAATTCCTCGGAATCTGGTCGGCAAAGCAAAATGCCGAGATGTTTAGTAATGCGACGGCTAAACGGCTGATGAGTTCATCGTCTTTTACTCCGGCGTCAAAGTCCGCAACCTTTTCAAACGACACCGAAAAGGCAATGACTTCGTTTTTATGTTGATAATCAACGCTTGAAGCAAAGGCTTCGAGGTATCTTTGCTCGTTATTTTTTAATTCATCGAAAAACGCCGCGTAAGAAATACGAACTTCCGAAAGATAGTTGCGGAATTTGCTCAAAACAAACGGCAATCTACCGTATTCGCTCAGGATTTTTTGAATATCAGCCAGAGTTTCCGGCGGAATATCTTCGCGGCTGGCGTCTTTTCGCTCGTCTTTTGTCTTGTAAAGAAAAAGCTCGGCTTCCGTTTGGCTGAATTCACGAATCGGAACTTCGCATTTCTCGTCAATCCACAAATCATCGTTGCAGGTGTATAAAATATCGCCGTGATTACGTTTGGGAAAATACTCGCGGATGTGGTCTCGTTTTTCCAGATTATCAAAAATCAAAAGCCACGCGCGTTTTCCGTCCTGCTGAGGCTGGTTGTCTTCGAGAAAAGATTTGAAAAGCTTGAGCTTTGTTTCGTGCTGAACTCTTTCACGGTCAACTAAAGGTAACTCCTGCAATTCAGGAACATATCTGTCGGCAAATTCGATAATTGAAGTTTCAATAATCTTTTCGGCGGCGTTGAGAAAAACGATAAACTCATAATTTCCGATTTGCCGCCGCGCAAATTCCTGCGCGTTGGTTGTTTTCCCAAGCCCGTGTTTCCCGTGCAAACAAGCAATATGCTTGTTTTTGAGCTGCGCTTCCAAGTCTTCCAAGACGCTTCCCTGTTCGGTGAAGAAAGATTTTCCCACTTCGGAAATATTTATCAAGCCTTTAGGTCTGGAAAGTTCGCGTTTTGTCTGTCTTGCCTGATTTTCCAAAATTCTGTCGAGTT
>DATHTS010000069.1:0-6720 GCA_035462935.1 Pyrinomonadaceae bacterium | reverse complement strand
GCCGAGCATTGATTGACCACGCATTTAATGAGTTGAAACTGAACCGTGTCGAGATACGCTGCGGCTTTGAAAATACAAAGAGTCGTCGAATTCCTGAAAAACTCGGTTTTAAAGAGGAAGGCGTTATAAAGCAGGCAGAATGGCTGCATGATCGTTTTATTGATCTTGTCATTTACGCGACGCTGGCGAATGAATGGCAAGCAAACAAAAGATTATAGGGTGACGCACTTTCGCTGTCGCTCTTTCAAACAGAATTAGTTATGTTTAGTTATAAAATTGACGATGACACCGAACTTCGCCTGCTCGAAACGCGACACGCGGAAGAACTTGATGCTTTAGTTACAGCGAACTACGACCATATCAAAGAATGGGCGGCGTGGCTGAAAGACACGGAAAGTCCCATTGAACAGACTCGGGAACACATCAAGCGAAATCGCATGCAGTTTGCCGAAGGCAAGGGCTTTAATATCTTCATCTGGTATCAAGGCAAGATGGTCGGGAAAGTCGGCTACAATTTTTTCGACTGGGATAACCGGCAAACCGAATTGGGTTACTGGCTCGGAGCGTCTTTTCAAGGAAAAGGTCTGGTGACAAAATCCTGCCGGGCGCTGATTGATTATGCGTTCAATGAATTAAAGCTGAACCGCATTGAAATACGCTGCGGCGTCGAAAATACAAAGAGCCGCAAAATTCCCGAAAGGCTGGGATTTCGTGAAGAAGGAATTCTCCGGCAGGCGGAATGGCTGCACGATCATTTTATTGACCTTGTGGTTTACGGAATGCTGGCGAGCGAATGGCGGGATAAAAACAAATCGTAAATATTCAATCAAAATGAAAGAACTAATTTCCCCGTCAATGCTCAGAATTAATTGGCGGCATCTTTTGATGGCAGTAATTGTGTTTGGAACGCTGGCGCTGATGCTTTCATTACAACCGTTCGGACAAAACCCGGAATACCACAATTTCGCCGACAAACGCGCGCTTTTCGGTGTTCCCAATTTCCTCGATGTCGCGTCGAATCTCGCTTTTCTTGTTGTCGGTATTGCCGGGCTGATTGTGTGTTTCAGAAACCGTTTGGGCAATATGCGAAACGCCTGGATTATCCTGTTTGCGGGCGTAGCCTTGGTCAGTGTCGGCTCGGCTTATTATCACTGGAATCCGAATAATCAAACGCTCGTTTGGGACCGACTGCCGATGACCATCGGTTTTATGGCGTTGTTCGCGGCGCTTTTGGGCGAATATATCGGGGAGCGGCTGGGCAAATTTCTTCTCGCGCCTTTGTTATTGCTTGGTTTTTCAAGCGTAGTTTACTGGCATTGGTTCGACGATTTGCGTTTTTATATCTGGGTTCAGTTGATTCCGCTTTTGACGATTCCGGTAATAATGCTTTTATACCGCCCGAAATATTCGCATCAATGGATGCTCCTCGCCGCTCTCGGCTTTTACGCACTGGCAAAACTCACGGAACTTGGCGACGAACAAATTTTCGCTTTAAGTCAAAATTTGATCAGCGGTCACACAATTAAACATCTTCTATCGGCTTTAGGCTGTCTGATTATCCTTTTGATGCTTCAAAAAAGGAAGTTAATTGAGTCGTGAAAGATTGAAATTCCGCGACTTTCTTTGTTTTCAAATAGACTGATTATTCTTGTTTGATTATTTAGTCGTCAAGAAAAAATATCTAAAATATTTTCCAAATCTGATACGTTTTCGTTTTATTTCCCGCGTTAAAAAACACAGGCGCAAAAAGTCTGCATAAATAAAATTCATTCTTGGGAGTCATACTATGAAAAATAAAATCATGCAATTGTTTTTGGTAATCGGTTTGTTAATCGGCGGGGCTGGGTTTGTCCAAGCCCATAAGATTTCGTCTATTCAGGCAAATATTCCGTTTGATTTTACAGTAAGCGGCAAGTCCTTCAAAGCAGGCAATTACACAATCACTTTCGGCTTAGTTTCAGAAAGCGAAAAATATTTTCTCATCCGCAGCGCGGACGGCAAAGACTCGATAATTGTCACGGCTGCTCCGAAGCAAACAAAAGAGCAGGCAAATAATTCCCTTCTTGTTTTTAATCTCGAAGAAAACATTTATTCTTTAGCGGAAGTTACTACTCCGCAGGTCAGTCTTGAATTGCAGAAATCCGAATCGGCTAAGGAAAAACGGGTTGAAGTAAGGCTGAAAAAGTAAAAAACAAATAAATTCCAATACAAAATCGGGCGTGAAATAAAAAACCGCCCGATTTTTATTTGGGTTAAATTATCATTTATAAAACCGGGAAGCAGCCTATAGCAACCGTTTTGCTATAATAATCATCAGGTTTTAGTTATGAAAATCGCTGTAGCAATGAGCGGCGGCGTTGATTCGTCAGCCGCCGCCGCGCTTTTAAAAGAACAGGGACACGAATTAGTCGGCTTCACAATGCAGTTGTGGAATCAGCGGCGCGGTATCAGTGTGGACGAAAACGGCGATCCGCTTCCCTCTCGCTGCTGCTCGCTCGACGACGTTTACGATGCCCGCCGCGTGGCGGAAAGTCTGGGTTTCCCATTTTATGTCCTCAATCTCGAAAAGGATTTCGAGCGCGATGTCGTCGAGCCTTTCGTCCAAAGCTATCTTTCGGGCGAAACGCCGATTCCGTGCGTCGCCTGTAATTCGCGCCTGAAATTCGCCTCTCTGGACAAAATGGCGCAAAGTTTAGGCTGCGACAAAGTTGCGACCGGACATTACGCGCGTGTCGAATATGACGAAAAAGCGAATCG
Organism: Pyrinomonadaceae bacterium; assembly: GCA_035462935.1. GTDB lineage: Bacteria > Acidobacteriota > Blastocatellia > Pyrinomonadales > Pyrinomonadaceae > DATHTS01. The sequence continues at coordinate 3,963 of DATHTS010000069.1, read as the reverse complement.
CTATCGCCTGTTTCGCGGGCGCAATCATTGGAAAGATCAAAGCTATTTTCTCTGGGAATTGACGCAGGACCAGCTTTCCCGCGCCTATTTTCCTTTAGGCGATATGCTCAAATCCGAAGTGCGCGACATCGCGCGCGATGCGAATCTTTACACCGCCGATAAACAGGAATCGCAGGAAATCTGCTTTGTTCCCGACGGCAAATACGCCGAATTTATTGACCGCTATTTGGCGCACGAAAATCGCTCGGACGACCTGCCGAAAGGCGGCGACATCGTGAACACAAAAGGCGAAAAGCTCAATGAACACGCGGGCATTCACCGCTACACAATCGGTCAGCGTCGCGGCTTGGGAATCGCGCACGAAAAACCGCTCTACGTTGTGCAGATCGAACGCGCCAAAAATCAAATCATCGTCGGCGAAAAAGAAGAACTCGACTCCTACGAATTCACCGCAAAAGGCGTGAATTGGGTTGCTTTCGATGAACCGGCAGAACCCGTCCGCGCCGAAGTAAAAGTGCGCTACCGCCACGAACCCGCGCCGGCGACGATTTACGCTTTGCCTGACGATCGCGCCCGAATCGTCTTCGACGAACCGCAAGCCGCCATCACGCCCGGACAGGCGACGGTTTTCTACAACGGCGAAGAAACCGTCGGCGGCGGTTGGATCGAGAAAAATTAGTTGTGCCTGCCGAAAACTGTTTTATAATCGAAAAGGAAATTGTATGAGCTTTTCAAATGTAACAATTTTAACCCGAAAATTAGAAAGTCTTCCCGAAGAAATTCGCGAGCGCGTAGCCGGATACCTAAACGACCATTTCGAGGAGATTAAGGATGAAGCGCGCTGGGACGAACAGTTCAAAAATACTTCCGCCAAACTTTCGGAAATGGCGCGAAACGTTCGAAGAGAAATTGCCGAGGGAAAATCAGAACCGATGGATTTTGAAAGATTATGAAATCCGCTGTCTTGCCTTCATTTTGGGAAAATTATGTCAGACTTGATAAAAGAACAAAAATCCGGGCGCGAAAAGCATATCTCCTCTGGCGCGAAAATCCTTTTCACCCTTCTCTGCATTTCAAATGCGTCAATTCCGAAGAAAATATCTGGTCGGTGCGGGTTTCAAAAGGCTATCGCGCCATCGGAGTATTGGATAATGATACGGTAACTTGGTTTTGGATCGGCAATCACGACGATTACGAAAAATTCTTCGGCTAATGACAAATTGAAATTGATTAGTTTTGCCTAAATCAGCCGTTTTCTACAACGGCGAAGAAACCGTCGGCGGCTGGATTGTAAAAAGCTGATTGGAATTAAACGAATTTATAAAAACGACAGGCTTAAAAACCAAAAAGGGGAATAAATATAATGGCAAAAGAAAAAAAGAGATTAAGCAAAAACGCAAAAGCGGCGCAGAAAATTTTAGAAGATTCAAAACTTCTGGCGAATTCTAAAACGATAACCGACGCAAAAGCCGACCAGGCTTTTAAGCCGACGGATTCTTCAATCAAAACAAGCGCGGCGAATAAAAAGAGACCAAATAAAAAACGCGGCTAAAACAAATTGAGAGAATGTAAAAAATTGCAGCGAAAACAATTTTACTATGAAAAAATTTTTCATTTCGATTTTTCTGCTTTTGTCTTTCGCTCACTTCATTTCCGCGCAAAAAAGCCAATCGACTCAATTCCTCGTCGTTCTCGGCACGGCGCAGGATGCGGGTTTTCCGCACATCGCGGCGGAAGATGAATTCCGGGAAGTCGAGAAAAATCCGAAAGCGCGGCAAAAGGTCGTTTCCCTCGGTTTGATAGACAAAAACGCGAAGCAGAAATTTCTGATTGAAGCGACGCCTGATCTGCCCGCGCAGCTTTTCGCGCTCAATAAGTTTCTTCCTTCCAGACAGACTTTGCCGGACGGCGTTTTTCTGACGCACGCGCATATCGGGCATTACACGGGCTTGATGTATTTCGGCAGAGAAGCCGTCGGCGCAAGAGGCGTTCCCGTTTACGCGATGCCGCGAATGGAAAGTTTTTTGAATGAAAACGCTCCTTGGAGTCAGCTTATCAGTCTGAAAAACATCGAGATTAGGAAATTAAAAAACGAAGAAATTATTGCGCTCAATGAAAACTTAAAGGTCAAGCCTTTTCTAGTTCCGCACCGCGACGAGTTTTCGGAAACCGTCGGCTTTGAAATTGCGGGCAGAAATAAAACCGCCGTTTTTATTCCCGATATTGATAAATGGAGCAAGTGGAATCGGGATTTGAAAGAGTTGATAAAGCAGGCTGATTACGCCCTGGTTGACGCGACGTTCTACAAAAACGGCGAGATTCCGAACCGCGATATGTCCGAGATTCCGCACCCGTTTGTTGAGGAAACGATAAAGCTTTTGGAAGATTTGCCAGCCGGGGAAAAAGCGAAAGTAATTTTTATTCATTTCAATCACACAAATCCTCTGGTAAGGAAAAACAGCCGCGAGCGCCGCGATGTTCTGCAAAAGGGTTTTCGGATTGCGGATGAAGGAATGATTTTGGATTTGTAAAATCAAGCTGTGTGAGAAATTAAGAAAACTATTAACGCCAGAAAACACTGATTTATTTTTATCCGCGCCATCCGCGTTTATCTGCGGCTAAATTTCTTCACCCTTCCGAAATAAAATCGGTAATTTTCAATCCTGTCCTCTTAGAAAACTGATCCGACATTGAAGGCAAATCCGCCGAGCCTTCGTCGCGCGTCAAACGCTCGACGCGCCACATCGGAAAAAAGCAGTTGTTAATCGGCAAAAAAGGTTCGCCGCCGGCAATCGCCCGCGTCCATTCGTCAAAATAATTCAAATCAATCCCGCAAAGATAAACGCCCGCCGCATTTATCTCCTGCAAAACGCCGAATAATTTTTCGCGCGGGCTGTGCAAAACTATGATTATCGGTTCACCCGTTTCGATTTTCGCCATAGAAATTACAATCTGATGTTACGCAAACAGACTTTCAGCCGCAAGTTGCGCGACTTTGCGGCTAACTGATTGTTTAATCGCTCTGACTTTCTCTAAAAATGAGCGCTGTGAATTAACTTTGACGTTCTGTGATTAAATATTTTAATAATTCGCCCTTTTGTTTAAAGCCGTCAATCTTTTCTATAAATTGTCTGCAAACTCCGGGATTTTCGATTTCAATTTTCCGGCATTTGCTTAATTTCAAATAATCTTCTTCCAAATCAATTCCGACAAATTTTCTGCCTAACAAATTCGCGGCGATTCCCGTCGTGCTGGAACCCGTGAACGGGTCTAAAACCCAGGCATTCGGTTTAGTCGAGGCTAAAATAGCTCTTGTCAAAACGGAAAGCGGTTTTTGCGTCGGATGCTTTCCCTGAGTTTTTTCCCATTTTTGAATTGCCGGAAGCGTCCAGACATCTTTCATCTGCTGATTATTGTTGATTTTTTTCATCAAATCGTAGTTGTAATAATGTGAAACTTTTTCCTCCTTTCTCGCCCAAATTATCTGTTCGGTCGAATATGTAAAAGAACGCTTCGCCCAACTCGACGGCGGATTCGTTTTTTGCCAGGTAATAATATTTAAAATTTTAAATCTTAAAACCGTCAGTATTTGTCCTATTGAGAAAATGTTGTGCATCGTTTCGCTGTTTCAAATTACCATCGAAATAAATGTTTTATCTATGAAACGCGATTTGATCTTCTCAAGAAATGATCGTATCTTTGATCGAAATTTGATCATGAATACTTCATTTGAGAGATGTGAAAATACCAAGGTTGAATGGCTCACACCGCCCGAACTCGTGAAAAAACTCGGCGAATTTGACCTTGATCCGTGCAGCCCTGTCAATGCGCCTTTTCTTCACGCAAAAGTGAATTACACAATCGAAGAAGATGGCTTAACAAAAGAATGGTTTGGTCGGGTTTATATGAATCCGCCGTATGGAAAGTTTATGAATTTGTGGCTCGAAAAATTGAAAAATCACG
>DATHTS010000068.1:0-1544 GCA_035462935.1 Pyrinomonadaceae bacterium | reverse complement strand
TTTAATCGGCAAAATAAATAAATTTTCTAACGGCTCATCGGGACAAGTTTGTATTTAAACATTAAATTGCCGATGTCGCGCGGGCGCTCCAGAACGGTTTTATATATCCACGTGTAATGGTCGGTTGACCAAAAATCCATTACTTGTTTGGCTTTTAATTCGCCGAATGTTTCACGAAGGGCGCGGTATTCCAGATATATGACGAGCAGGTGCAGATAGGTTGAATTTTCATTTCTTGCGCCTTCGGGACCTTTCGACGGGACTTTGGGAAACATCACGCGCAGTTCTTTGACGGCTTCTTCGGTTTCTTTATCTTTCTGCACCAGATGCCAATGGATTTGTTCGTGAACGAAGGTTGAGAGAAGCAGTTCGTCGTCTTTTATATGCCGCGTGTTTAAGGTGAGAACCGGATGGCTGTGCGGAATAGCTGTTTTTTCGTCAATAAGAACGGCTTTGGTAAATATCCATTTTGATAAATCGTAAGTTTTGAGAAGACGCTGGAGTTGTTCCTTAGTTTGAATTTCAGGCTGACTGTTATTCTTCAGGGAGATTTCAATATTATTTTGGGCTAATGCTGAGATGCTCAAAAACAACGGGATGCAGAAATAGAACAGGCATTTCTTCACATTCATAACTTTAAGATTAGATTTTAACGTTGGATTTCCTTGTGCGCCTCAGCATAAATCCGCAGAGCCGCGCTCATTAAATCTCTGGCTTCGACTCCTTGGGATTCATACCAATCATTCGTCTCGCGGTCAACATTCACCAGAACGCTGACTTTATCTTCCGGCATACGGAGTTTGGCATTGGCAAAAAATGAATCATCGAGCGGCGGAATGTCGGAAACATCAATTTCTTCATCCGTCATCGCTTCTAGTTTATCCCAGTTCGTCTCTGATTGCTTTTTCAAATCTTTCTCGCTCATATTTTAATGCTTTGCGTAATGAAATAACGCGAATAATGTCTTTTTCAGATTCCGTGAACACTACAACGACGATGAAATTTTTTAGAAGACCGATGCCGATAAATCTCTCCTCGCCGTAATCTTCTCGATTATCAATTTCGATCAGCATCGGCGCATCGAAAATTTGCCAAGCGTCAGCGAAATCCAAATCGTGTTTGCGGATATTCTCGCGGTTTTTATCTTCATCCCATTCAAATTCCACATTTAGATTTTAACGGTAAAAGTTAAATAATCCAAGAAAATTCTAATTCAAAAATTCCTGCCTTTTCTCTTCAATCTCAACCGATGTATCAAAGCGCGGCGCGTCTTCTTCCAAACTCCAAAGCTCAAACAGCGCAGGCGGGCATTCGAGGATAAAACGCGAGGGCTTTTGCAGGACGGTTTGGCGATTATAGTCGGTCATCATCAGCGGGTAGGTGAGATAAAGCTCGTCTTTCGCCCTGGTCAGAGCGACATACCAGAGGCGGCGCTCTTCTTCCTCGCTGTCAATTTCCCTCAAAGAACGCGGGCTTGGGAATTTGCCTTCCGCCGCCCAGATGAGGAAAACCGCTTTCCATTCCAGACCTTTGGCTTGGTGAAC
>DATHTS010000067.1:0-9094 GCA_035462935.1 Pyrinomonadaceae bacterium | reverse complement strand
AGCCTGGATAACAATTTTAATCCGCCGGGCAATCTCAACAGCATTTCCAAATGGGAGTTGGATGGCTCAGGCAGAATTTTGCTTTTAGGTGATTTTTCGGAAAACAGCAAAATGGTAAGAAGATTTGTCAGGCTCAATCCGGACGGAAGCTTGGATACGACATTTAATCCTACAATCGGACGACGCGGTATAATTTACGCATTGGCGATTCAAACGGATGGGAAAATTCTGTTGGGCGGCGATTTTGACCGGGTAAACGGCACGCCTCGCAAAAATATCGCTCGTGTAAATGCTGACGGCAGTTTGGACGAATCTTTTAATCCGGGAATCGGACCTAACGATATAATAGATAAAATCGTCGTCCAGGCGGATGGTAAAATTTTGGTCGCCGGCTTTTTTGATAATTTTAATGGAAAGGAACTGCGCGGAATCGTTCGTTTAAATGCCGACGGTAGTTTGGATAATTCTTTTAATGTGCCGTTCGATACCACTTCCGCCGCAGTAGTTAATGCCATCGTGCTGCAAACAGACGGAAAAATCCTCATTGGCGGCGCCTTTAGCGGTATTGGAGGAACGAATCGCGCGGGAATAGCGCGTTTGAATCCCGATGGAAGTTTGGACGCTTCGTTTAATCCTCTGTTCGGAAACCCTTATATAAATACAATTTTGCTGCAAAATGACGGGAAAATTATGGTGGGCGGAAGGTTTAACGGCGTGAACGGTTTCAATCGGACTAACTTAGCCCGGCTGAACGCTGACGGAAGCCTCGATACCGGCTTTAATGCTTCAATTTCATTTGAAGTTAATCTGATTTTACATCAGTCGAACGGTAAATATTTAGCGGCATTCAGCAATGTGCTCAGAAGACTCAATAATGACGGCAGTTTTGACGCAGGTTTTCAGACCATAACCGTCAGAGAGCCTTCCGACAGCAGTTCGTCTCCCAAAATCAATGACATAGTTTTATTATCCGACCAAAGCTTCATTATCGGCGGGAATTTTACTATCGTTAATGATGCGGTGCGATTCAACATCGCGCGGTTTCGCCCGAACGGCGAGCTGGATACATTGTTTCTTCCCAACGGGGTAAATAGTGAAATTCTGAAGCTTCTAAAACAGCCTGACGAAAAAATTATTATCGGCGGTAAATTTTGGATGGTCGGACACATAGCCAGAGCCGGCGTTGCCAGAATTTTCAATACTCCTTTTCGACAAAAAACCAACTTTGATTTCGACGGAGACGGAAAGGCGGACTTTGCAGTCTTTCGACCTTCGACGAATGAATGGTATATCCTGCGAAGCTCCGATTTCCAAGTTACCAGAGAAATTTTCGGACTGGCGGGTGATATTCCCGCGCCCGCCGATTTCGACGGCGACGGCAGAACTGATATAGCTATTTTCCGCCCGTCGAGCGGCGATTGGTGGTATTTGAGCAGCGCTGACGGGCAGCAAAAATCTGCTCATTTCGGAGCAAACGGCGATATTCCGATTCCTTCGGATTTTGACGGCGACGGACGCGCTGATTTTGTCTTCTATCGCCCGTCGAATCATATTTTATATCGTGCCAAAGTAGTGAACGGAGAACAGTCGAATCTTGGCTTCGGCATTGCCGGAGACAAGCCGCTGATCGGAGATTTTAACGGCGACGGGAAATCCGACCCGGCAATTTTCCGACCTTCGACCGGAGACTGGTGGTGGCAGAGCAGCGCCGATAACATCCAAAGAGCGACGCATTGGGGAATAGCGACCGATATTCCCGCTCCGGCTGATTACGACGGCGACGGCAAAACCGATATGGCGGTTTATCGTCCATCAACCGGAGTTTGGTATATTCTTAACAGCGGCAACGGCTCATTTACCATTGTTCATTTCGGAATAGCGGAAGACAAACCTGTTCCGGCGGATTATGACGGCGACGGGCGAGCGGATATTGCCGTGTTTCGTCCTTCGACCGGAGTCTGGTATCTGCTTCAGTCAACGGCAGGTTTTGCGGCATTAAAATTCGGAGTCAGCACGGATGTCCTGATTCCGAATGCTTTTGTGCGGCAGTAAATTGCTGAAAAAAAACTGAAAAAGCGGCTTGGTTTCTTTTTGACCCAAGCCGCTTTTTTAACAAATTATAATTCGCCCACCGAAAGTAAAACACCTTTGCTCACGGTTACATTCTTTCAGGAACTTCGATGCCGAGCGGGGAAAGCGCGGCGGTCAAACTTCGACGAGCGGCGTCAGCAACCGAAACCAGAACGGCGCGTTTGGCGGCATTTTCTTCCGAGATGATTTTGTGATTATGATAGAAAAGATTAAAAGCCTTTGCCAGATTGAAAGTATATTTCGCCAAAATTGCGGGTTCGTTTGCATTTGCGGCGTTTTCTATAACTTCCTCAAGACGCGAAGCCAAAACAAGCAGTGACCAGATTTCGTTTCCGGCTTCGGAAGAAAAGACACTCGTAATTTCATTTTTAATTTGCTTATCCTTAACAGACTCTTGAATGAGATCTTCAGCTTCCTTCTTTTTATCAAAGCCAAGCTTTCGGAAAATCGAATTGATACGAACCGTCGCATTTTGGCAATAAGCGCCTGTTTCTCCTTCAAATGCTAGTGCTTCTTTGAAATCGAAAACAATAACAGTGTTTCTTGTGAATTTAAGAAGGAAATAGCGAAGAGAACCAATAGCAATGATATGAGCAATTAATTTTTTCTCTGGTTCTGTTAAATCTTGATGTCGGGATTCGACTTCCTTTAAAGCATTTTCTTCTAGACGATTAATAAAATCATCGGCTTTCACCCCTAAACCTTTGCGCCCGCTCATTTCGATAAACGGGCGCTTTCGGTCTTCTTCCGAAAGTTGAAATCCAAGTTCTTCCGCCGCATTCGGCGAAAGCGCGACCATTTCGTAGGAAAGATGAACGCTCGCCTGCTCGCCCTTTTCCGGCAAAATCGCCGCCACGCCTTTTTTTACAATGTCCTGCGGGTAAGATTGGCGCGAGTCAATCACATTAAAAACCCGGTCGCCGTTACCGAAATCGGGAACAGTGGATACATTTTCAAGCTTTTCCGTCGTTGTTACCCAAACTTCCTCACCGTTTTCGTAAGTATGAAAAAGATTGTAATTGAAATCCAAGCCCAAAAGACCGAGTTTCCACATCTGATAAGCGATGTCTTTTCCGGTGTAGGTAACCGTTCCGTTTGAGCGCACCAAAATTTTATCGGCTTCGTGCTCGTCGCTGCCCGTGTGCGATTCAAAAGGCATCACCCAGCAGCCTGCATTTTTGCCTTCGGCTTCAAAATGAATCACGCTTAATTCCTGCATTTTCTCAAACGCGGTTTGCCAGAAATGCAAATGCAAAATTTCCGATTCGCGCGGCAGCAGATCATAGCGGATCGAAAGCCTGTCCATTGTCGCCAGAATGCATTGGACGTTTCGCATCGCCACATAATCGGCGAGTTCGGCGGTCGGATTGCCACCTTCTTCAATCAAATGTAGGGTTTCGGCGCGTTTCGCTTTTAATTCTTCGTCTTCCTGATAAGCCCGCCCGACGCGCGTGTATAAATCCCAGCAGTAATAATCGAAAGTTTTCCCTTCGGCGAGAAGTTTCGCATCAAGTTTGACAATACCGCCCAAATCCATATTTTCGAGATAAATAAACCCGACGACGACATCCGCCACCTGAACGCCGGTATTGTCAATATAATTCTGCACTTCGACGCGCTCACCGTTTGCCTGTAAAATCCGTACAAAGGTATCGCCCAAAACCGAATTTCTGATATGACCGATGTGAGCGGCTTTATTCGGATTAACCGAAGTGTGTTCGACGCAGTTTTTCGGGCGCGATTCATCGTCCGAATATTTCAATTTCGGCAAAGGCTCGGCGGTAAAATTTTCCGACAGGAATTTTGCGCGGTTGTAAAAAACATTCAGATAGCCAGCCCCGGCAACTTCTACTTTTTCGACAAAATCAAATTCTTCGAGCGCAAATTTCAATTTTTCGGCAATCTCGCGCGGGTTTTTCTTTTCGCCGGTTTGTTGTTTAATTCGTTTGGTAAGTTCAAAAGAAATAGGGAAAGCTAAATCGCCGAGTTCGGTTTTGGGAGGAATTTCGGCGGTTATATTTTCAAGTTCGACAGAAAAATTATCTTTGGCGGCGATTTTGATTTTCTCAATCAAAACCGATTGATATTCTGATAGCGACATAAGTTTTGTTTAATAAAAACAAAAAGTATAACCGTTGAATGAAACGATAGCAAAAAGGCAGTCTGACGACTGCCTCTTTTTTACAGGGTTTATTCATTTTCAAAATCAGCGGTGGCAGAGCCGTCCCTTCCCGACCTGCCAATTTATTCGGCTGGTCTTTTTCTATTTTTCTTGAATGCCGGTTAAAGTTTATTTCAAGTTAGTCCAATTAGCAGGTCGGGAAGGGCGGCTTTGCCACCGCTCTTCGGCTGCCTGCTGAAAACTAACAATTTTAATTTGCATACGCTTCACTTAACTCAATTAAGAACTGTGAAATTCTGTTAAATTTTTCTTTTTAAACTCAAAAAGCTAAACTTACCTCAATGCAAATCTCAAACGAACTCAAAAAAATTTTTCAAAATGTAAAAAGGGTTTGCATCCTAACGGGCGCAGGCATTTCCGCCGAATCCGGCGTTCCGACGTTTCGCGGCGGGGGGAACTCGGCTGTTTGGAAGGGAATGCCTTTTGACCAAATTTCTTCGGCGAGAATGGTGCGGGAAAATCTCTCGGAAGTTTGGGAATGGTTTGATTACCGGCGAGGCGTTTTGGCAAAATGTCAGCCGAATGCAGCGCACTTTGCTTTAGCCGGATGGCAGGATAAATTTGAAGATTTTACGCTTGTTACGCAAAATGTTGACGGTTTGCATACGCGGGCAGGCTCGCGCGAAATTTTGGAACTTCACGGAAATATAAATCGCTCTTACTGCACAAACTGCGCGAAAAAATTTCAGATGAAGGCGGAAGATGTTCCGCACAAACCGGAAATTTGTGACGAATGCGGCGAGAAAGTTCGTCCGGATGTCGTTCTGTTTGGCGAACTTCTTCCGGTTGATGCTTTTCGCAAAGCCGAACAGAAAGCGCGCGAATGCGATTTGTTTTTCGTTGTCGGAACTTCAGCGCTGGTTTATCCGGCGGCTGGACTCGCGGAAATCGCCAAATTTTCGGGCGCTTATCTGGTTGAAATCAACCCGGAAGAAACGCCGATGACGCGCTTTTGCGACGAAATTCTGCGTGGAAAAGCAGGCGAGATTCTTCCGATTTTGGATTTTGGATTTTAGATTTTGGATTTATGAAAACTCTCTTTTTCGATTGTTTTGCAGGCGCAAGCGGGAATATGATTTTGGCTGCTCTTGTAGCGCTTGGAATTGATAAAAATAAATTGATTGAGCAGATAAAATTGCTCGATATTTCAGATTTTGAGATTGAGTTTAATACGGTTGATAAATCAGGAATTTCGGCAATTCACGCCGAGGTCAAAGTTCCGCACGAACACGCGCATCGGCATCTGCACCACATTGAAAAAATTATCAATGATTCGCGTTTGTCGGAAAATATTAAGCAAAGAGCGATTGCGATTTTTACAAAACTAGCCGAAGCGGAAGCGCGTGTTCACGGCATTGATGTAAAAAAAGTTCATTTTCACGAAGTCGGGGCGATGGATGCGATTATTGATGTGGTCGGCGCGTGCATCGGTTTTGAAAGCCTTGGCGTCGAAAAATTTGTTTGCTCGAAAATCCACGTCGGAAGCGGTTTTGTGAATATGGCGCACGGGAAATTTCCCGTTCCGCCGCCCGCGGTCATTGAACTTTTGCAAGGTGTTCCGATTTATTCGACCGAAATAGAAGGTGAATTGATAACACCGACCGGTGCGGCGATAATTGCTGCAGTTTGCGATGAATTCGGGCAAATTCCTGAAATGAAAATTGAGAAAATTGCTTACGGCGCGGGAACCCGCGATTATAAAGATTTTCCGAATGTCCTGCGCTTGATTTTGGGTGAAAAAATTAGAGAAGAGGAGAAGAGGAGAAGAGGAGAAGAGGAGAAATCTGGAATCTGGAATCTGGAATCTGGAATAAACAACGAACAACTGACGCTTATTGAAACCAATCTTGACGATATTTCACCGCAAATTCTTGGTTTTGTAATGGAGCGGGCGTTTGAACTCGGCGCTTTGGATTGCTGGTTTACGCCGATTCAGATGAAGAAGAATCGCCCGGCGACGATGGTTTCGATTCTTTGCGAAAAGGGAAGAAAAGAGGTTTTACTTGAGTTGCTTTACAATGAGACGACGACTTTGGGTGTTCGTATTAGGGAAGTCGAAAGAAATTGCCTGCCGCGTGAAATTATTAAAATTGAAACCGAATTTGGCGAGGTAGATGTAAAAATCGCGCGTTTCGGCGAAAAAATCGTCAACGCCAAGCCGGAATATGAACAAATCCGGGAAATTGCGTTAAAATCAGATAAAACTTGGAAAGAAGTTGAAAGAATAATTTTAGAGAAATTCAACGAGAACAAGGATAGTTAAATTGGTAGAAACAAAAAAACAGAAAAAAGTAGATTTGGAAAAAATGGCTCAAGGTGTCCGTTTAATCCTTGAAGGAATGGGCGAAGACCCCGACCGCGACGGTTTGCAGAGAACGCCCGAAAGAGTGGCGCAGTTTTACGCCGAACTCACGGAGGGAATGTGGGAAGATGCCAAAGAGCATATCGTCCCGCTGCCCGGTGATTCCCACGATGAGATGGTGATTGTTAAAGATATTACCTTTGCTTCCGTCTGCGAGCATCACCTCGCGCCGTTTGTCGGGAAATGTCATATCGCTTATATTCCGAAAGGCGGGCGGATTGTGGGTTTGTCCAAACTGGCGCGGATTGCCGAGATTTTTGCGAAAAGATTGCAGGTTCAGGAACGCCTTACGCAGCAAATCGCCCAGACGCTTTTTGAGGAACTCGATCCGCTCGGCGTGATGGTCGTGATGGAAGCCGAGCATACTTGTATGACTTTGCGGGGCGTGAAAAAATCAGGCTCGAAAACTGTTACCTCGGCGGTTTTGGGTGGTTTCCGTAAAGACGCGAGAACACGCGCCGAGGCGATGGCGTTAATTAAGGGATGAAGAGTGAGGGATAAAGGATGAAGAATAGAATTTTTGTTTCGTTAATTGTTATTTCATTAAGTTTTGTTGCGATTTTCGGACAAAAACTGGATTTAACCAATAAATTCAGCACCGAAAAAATGCGGGAGCGCGTCAGACGGCTTTCAGCCGATGACTTTGAAGGTCGAGGTCCCGGAACTGAAGGCGGCAGACGCGCTGCGCAATACATTGCCGATGAGATGAAGGCGGCGGGCGTAAACCCCGGTAATAAAGGCAGTTATTTTCAAAATGTAAAACTTTTCGGGATAAAAGCCGATCCTGAAACCGTTTTAACGGTAAATGGAAAAGGAGAAAACGAAAGTTACAAATTCGGCGATGATTTTGTAGCGACGACCAGCGCACAGCAGGAAAATGTATCCGTTGACGCCGAGCTTGTTTTCGTCGGCTACGGGATTGACGCGCCGCTTTACAATTGGAACGATTACAAGGGAAACGCGCAGGATTTTCGGGGCAAAATCCTGATGATAATGGTCAACGATCCGCCCGCGACCGCCGCGGAGCCGAATCTTTTCGGCGGAAAAGCGCTGACATATTTCGGGCGTTGGACATACAAATACGAAGAAGCGGCGAGAAAAGGCGCGGCGGGAGTGATTTTAATTCACACGGATGAATCCGCCGGTTACGGCTGGAATGTCGTGCGGACTTCAAACGGCAGTTGGCGGTATGAATTGGCGCGGACGGCAAATGATAAAACGCCGTTTTTGAAATTAAAATCCTGGGCGACGAACGGCGCGGCGAAGGATATTCTGGAAAATGCCAGTCTGAACCTGGACGATTTGCGCGAAAAAGCCAAAAAGCGAGATTTTCAGCCGGTCAAAACGGGCTTGAACGTTAAAATAAATCTGAAAAGCGAAACAAAAACCTTCGATTCGCCGAATGTGGTCGGGATTGTCGAGGGAAGCGACGCGAAATTGAAAAACGAATATGTAATCTACACGGCGCATTGGGATCATCTCGGCATCGGAGAACCTGACAAATCGGGCGATAGAATCTATAACGGCGCGTATGATAACGCTTCCGGCGTGGCAACAGTTTTGGGAATTGCCGAAGTTTTGGCGAAAATGCCCGCAAAGCAAAAGCCGAAACGCTCATTTCTTTTTCTGTTTCCAACTGCCGAAGAGCAGGGGCTTTTAGGCGCGGAATATTACGCGGAAAATCCGCTTGTGCCTTTGTCAAAAACGGTTGCGAACGTGAATATTGACGGCGTGAACTTTTTCGGTCAAACAAGAGATTTCAAACCTCTCGGAGCGGATCGCTCGACATTGATGAATTATATAAATGAAGTGGCTAAGGAAAGAAATTTGATAATCAAAAGCGACGACCGCCCCGAACAGGGTTTCTTTTTCCGTTCCGACCATTTTCCATTTGCTAAAGTCGGTGTTCCGGCGGTCTCCATTCAGCACGGCAATGAATTTATAAAGCCTTTGAGCGGGGAAGCCGAAAAGTTTTTCAAAGGTTACAACGCGAATTATTATCATCAGGTGTCGGATCAATTTTACGATTGGTGGGATATTTCGGCGATGATTCAGGAAGCCGAATACGGGCTGGCAATCGGGATGAAAATCGCAAATTCAAGCGTTTTGCCGCGCTACAATGAAACTGACGAGTTTTCGGCGGCGGATAAAAAACGAATCGGAAGATAGTTGGTTGAGCCGATTAGCTAATCGTGTGATAATTATTTTTCAGGGGTTGAAGAAATGACAAAAGTTAATATCCACGAAGCTAAAACGAATTTAAGCAAACTTCTCGAAAAAGCCTTGAACGGCGAAGAAGTCATCATCGCCAAAGCGGGGAAAGCCCTTGTGCGGTTGGTTCCTGTGCGCGAAGAAAAGGAAGATTGTTTCGGAATGGACGCCGGAAAGGGTTGGATTGCCGAAGATTTTGACGTTCTGCCCGATGATTTACTGGCGGCTTTTTACGGAGAAGACGATGA